>JALXAI010000413.1 GCA_026992215.1 Desulfobacterales bacterium
CGGGATCAGTAATGGCAACCAGCTGTTTTGATAAACCCTCTTCCCCGCACGTCTCTTTTATCATTTCGTGAACCACCATGAACTGGCTCATGGTTTCCGCCGTGGTTCCAGACTTGCTGATAACCAGAAAGCACGTATCCTTCACTTCCAGGGAATCCAGCAGTGATCCAAAGAAATCGGGGTCAACATTGTCGGTTACGAAAACATTGGTGGAAGAGGAACCTGGTAGCCAGAACCGGGGCGCAAGGGCGTTTTGAATGGCTATGGTACCCAGGGCTGATCCCCCGATCCCAAGAACGACCAGGTTCTTGAACTCGTCTTTGATTCTCCTGGAAACCTCCAGAATTTCCGACGTTTGGCCGTAGGGTAGCTGGTAAAAGCCCAGTTTTCCTGATTTTCGCTCTTCCGAGAGCCGTGCGTGAATTGAAGCTGTTCGCGCGTTTAAGCCATTTACCTCGCCCACGGAAATTCCCCTGCTTGCCCCCACTTTCTCGGACAGCGCACGGTTCAAATCGATTCTTACCGCCATTTCCCGTGCCCAGGTTTTATTTTCCCATTTTTTCATCTGTAGACTCCTTTTTCCAATCCGTGACGAAATGAAACCCGGGTAAATCCCGAATAATCTCTGGTTTTTATATTAAGATGATCGTGGCGGGATGAAAAAAGCGGAAGCTTAATCACGAGGCTCCCGGATGACTCCCACCCGTTACTTTTTTGAAAAATTTCTTCCGGATGTATCAGGTCAGAAACGTTTTTCGAAGAACGTTAGAAACGATAAACTACCTCAACGCTCCGAAAGTTCTTATTTATGTTGAAAACCGGTTCAACCGGAAAAATCTTCCTAATTTTCCTCATGAAAATTCGCTTTTCCATGGTGTTAGCTCTTCTGGCATCTTCTCCGGCACTTTTTATTCCGCCTACGTATAATCCGGCTTCAAGATAGCAGATAAAAGAACCCAGGATCGGGCTGTTATTCCTGAAAGAAAAGCAGGCGGCACTTATGAGCCCGGCGTTCAGAAGAAAAGAGCTTAACCCATGAAATGGTGCACCGGCGTACACATGCCCGGATCCGGGTAAAACGGCCGACATGAGCATTGCCCGGCCTGGTTTTTTCTTGTTAAGTTTCTCTCCTGCCTCCATGATTGATACCACCTGATGGTATTCGGCCATGTCATGAGAGCTTTCTCTTATCTTCGCCAGAAGTTTTTCTGCCTTGCTCTCGTTTCCGGTCAAAAAATACATCTTGGTTTCTCTTAAAGACGCCTGCATGAACATCTCTGCGTCAGTGGTGGTTTTCGAGCACATATTATACGCGTACGCCGCATCGAGGTAATCTTTTTCCCTTTCCAGTATCTGCCCGAATCTAAGCCAATCTGCGGGTGTTATCTCCAGCATTTTTTGGTTCCCTGACAGTGCTAACAGTTCTCTTCTCACCAATGGCCTGTCCTGCAACTTCGCCAGGCACGTAAGGATTTTTTCATGTATCGTCAAAAGGCGGGACGCGGGAGCCTTTTTGTTCAGGCATCGGGAAAATTCGTGGAAGGCTCTTCTGTAATCTTTTTCTTTCATGAGGTGATCGGCGAAGCGAACGATCTCGTCGAAGTTCCCGTAAGGCACAGCGTTTGACACGGAACAACCCATCCACGCTACCACCATGATGCCCAGCAACATGGAGAAAACGAACTTACATGATTTTCTTTTCAAACTTCCCGGCATTATTTTTTCTTTTTCAAATTTTCCATCCGTTTCCTTATGGTTTTTTCTTCCCCACGATCCGTCGGATTGTAAAACCTGGCATCCGAAATCTCATCTGGCAAGTACGTTTCATCCACGTACGCGTCTTCAAAATCATGGGGATACTTATAGTCCTTTCCGTACCCTTCCTTTTTCATTAAGCGGGTGGGGGCATTTCTGAGTTTCAACGGCACGGGAAGTGCCCCCCTTTCCCTGGCTGTCTCCATCGCGCTCCTAAACGCGGTGTAGATGGAGTTGCTCTTGGGAGCAGTCGCCAGATATACAACAGCCTCGGCCAGGGCAAGTTCGCCTTCAGGTGTTCCCAGCATCTGGTAGGCCTTGACCGCATTCAGTGCCACGGTAAGTGCCTGCGGATCGGCAAGCCCAACATCTTCCGAGGCGAAACGCACCAATCTTCTGGCTATATAAAGCGGGTCTTCGCCGGCCAGAAGCATCCTGGCGAGGTAATAAAGACCCGCATCTGGATCGCTTCCTCTCAAGCTCTTGTGAAGTGCTGAGATAAGATTAAAGTGTTCTTCGCCCGCCCTGTCGTAAAGGAGCGGCCTGGCCTGGCAGACGGTGTTTACCGTTTCGCAGGTAACCCTGGTTACTCCCAGGTCATCGGGCTCCGAAGCAAGTACCGAAAGTTCCAGCAGGTTGAGAGCTGTTCTTGCGTCCGAATCCGCCAGGGCTATGATCCTTTCCATGGCGTCCTTCTCTATTTCAACCTTTTGCTTTCCAAACCCGCGTTTTTCGTCAGAAAGGGCTCTCCTGATAATGATTTCAAGTTCCTCGAATGACAGAGGATTTAACCTGACAACCCGGACTCTCGACAGAAGTGGAGCAATAATCGCAAAGGACGGGTTCTCGGTGGTTATTCCGAAAAGGGTTATGGTTCCTTTTTCGACGTGAGGGAGCAACGCGTCCTGCTGGGCCTTGTTAAATCTGTGGATTTCGTCGATCAAAAGTATTGTTCTTTTGTTCTCGTATATCCACCTGTCCTTTGCTGCCTTAATGGCTTCCCTTATTTCTTTCAAACCTGTCAATACTGCGGAAAGTGAAACAAGGGAAGTGTTCCACTCTTTTGCCACAAGGTGTGCCAGGGTTGTTTTTCCGCAACCGGGAGGCCCCCAGAATATAAGGGATGTCACCAGCCTGTTCCTGATCAGCCGGGACAGTAGCTTGTCCTTGCCCAGAAGGTGTTTCTGGCCTACGAATTCACCTAGCTTTCCGGGCCTCATCCTGTGGGCCAGAGGAGATAGCCGGGACGATTCCTTTTTTTGAACTATCTCTGAAAGAAGCGACGTCTGGTATGCGGTGATTTGCTTTTTGCCTTTCATGCCAATTTTTAAATACCCGGTGCTTGTTCAAAGGACAGAGACGGACAACTTGTTGTTATATTAACTTTTTTTTCATGATTGCAAATACTTTTTTGGAATTGTTTGCCGGGAGCTTCCTAAAAGGTGTGCTAATTCGTTGATGGGTAGCCGTCGTTGTGCTAAATTCAGTGTAACCAATCCTGTTTAATCTAGGGGGAGATGGCGACGATGGAACCGACCATTTTAGTTGTCGACGACGAAGAAAGAATTACGAGGTCCCTGGCCGGAATACTCTCTGACGAAGGATACAGGGTGCAGGTGGCGAGCTCGGGTACGGAAGCCCTGAAAAAGGTTGAAGATGATCTTCCTGACCTCGTTTTACTGGATATATGGATGCCCGGTCTCGACGGTATGGAAGTGCTCCAGAGATTGAAAGAAAAATATCCAAACCTGCAGATAATTATCATCTCCGGCCACGGCAACATAGAGACGGCTGTAAAGGCTACGAAACTAGGAGCCTTTGATTTCATAGAAAAGCCTCTGTCCATAGATAAAATTACGGTAAGCGTGAAAAACGCTCTTAACTTCAGCAGGCTTGAGCAGGACAATATCATATGGCGTGAAACCGCGCTTCGCCGCCATGAACTCACGGGGAAGAGTTTAACAGTACAGCGGCTGAGAGAGCAGATTAAGCTTGTCGCCCCAACCAATTCCACCGTGCTTATTACGGGAGAGAACGGCACAGGAAAAGAACTGGTTGCAAGGGCAATTCATTACCGGAGTGCCAGGCAAAACAGGCCGCTGATCGAGGTAAATTGCGCCGCGATTCCCGAGGAACTTATTGAAAGCGAGCTGTTCGGGCATGAAAAGGGCGCTTTTACAGGCGCGGTGGGGAAAAAACCGGGCAGGTTTGATCTCGCTAACGGAGGGACCCTTTTTCTGGACGAAATAGGTGACATGAGCCTGAAAACCCAGGCCAAGGTCCTCAGAATTCTTGAAGAGCAGAGATTTGAAAGGGTCGGGGGAAGCAAAACGATCTCAGTGGATGTCAGGATCATTGCCGCCACCAACAAGAATCTTAAAAAGGAAATCGAGGAGGGGAGGTTCAGGGAAGACCTGTTTTACAGGCTGAACGTGATACCTATAAAGGTTCCTCCCCTGAGAGAACGTCTCGAGGATATTCCCTTGCTTGTGGACGATTTCCTTGAGGAACTTGCCAGGGAAAGCGGTCTCGGACGTAAAACGATAACCGATGATGCCATTAATATCCTGCAAC
>JALXAI010000414.1 GCA_026992215.1 Desulfobacterales bacterium
GCCGGGAAAAAGTGGAAACGAAGAAATGTTGAACCGAAAAAAGAACCAGTGGAATCAGATGCCGGGGTGTTAAAAAAAGAAAGGGCAACTTTCCCACGTATTCTTCTTGCGGAAGACAATCCGGTGAACCAAAGACTGATTCAAATACTGTTGCAAAAGCACGGTTACAATATCACCACTGCTTCAAACGGCCTGGAAGCACTGGATAAGCTCAAAAATCAGCATTTTGACCTTATTATCGCTGATATCCAGATGCCCGAAATGGACGGAAAAGAACTTGTCAGGAGAATCAAAGAGAACCAGGAATGGGACAAAATACCAATAATTGCAATGACCGCCTATGATCCTTCGGAATACCAGAACGACACGGAAGTCTTTGAAGTCGACGAAATACTTAAAAAGCCGGTTCATCCCAAGGATGTTGTAAGAACCATAAGAAAATGGTTGAATAACCGGAAATGAAACACATACATCTCTTCGCACGCTCGCGAAGATATGTGATAATGTGCACAAATAGTCACATTCCCGCTATGCGCGGTTGATTCCTCCGGAAATAAATTATATATAGATGGCTATGAAATTTTGTACAAAATTGGACGCAGACCAGAATTATCGTTACAGTACACGGTCCTTACTTCCCCGGGAATGTGTATATTTTCTCATGCATCCCCGGTTCAGGCCAAACAAACGCTGGCCGGTATTACACGCAAAGTTACGCAATTTAAGAGGCTTTAATCAATTCTTTCAAGGAGGAAAAGATGGGAGATCGTTTCGTGGATAACAACAACGGTACAGTCACTGACAGGGAAACCAACTTGATGTGGCAGCAGGGTGCTTCGGAACGGATGATGTGGCACGAAGGATTCGACTACATCGAAAGACTCAACAACGAGAAATTCGCCGGGTATTCCGATTGGAGATATCCCGATAAGGAAGAACTTTCCACGCTTTTACAGGAGGAAGAGAATCTCAAAACCCGTCTCTACCTGCATCCCGTGTTCAGACCCACCAAGTGGTGCTGGACGTCGACTCAAAGAGCGCATCACATGGCCGTGTATGTTGACTTTTACTACGGTGGTGTTTATCGTATGCAAGAGAAGTATGCAAACTATTTTGTCAGGGCCGTGAGGAATGCAAAGTAACGTTATGTGCGATTTCGACTGGAACTCCTTTTCTGGATAACTCAGTTAACGAATACATCTCCGGATGTTTAATATATAAAAAACGGGGATCGGCAAAGTTCCCGCGTTTTTAACCCACCAGAAAAAGGAGGGATAGCCATGCCAGTAATAGTAACCAACGACAAACCAATGGGGGTGTGGAAACCTGTTCCCTTAAGGGAACAGATGAAAGAAAAAGGGCAAAGTGTACCGGATTACGTTGTAAATCCCGGAGATAAATTAACAGTGTCCAGCATAAAGGCCGATGTTGGATCTCACACCGGACACGTACAGCCTCACCATAAGATGCTCGAAAAAGCAGAAGAACTGCTGACTCAGGCCATCAAAGACAAATTGATAATAGACGGCGTTGTTTTTCGTGTCGGAGACGATATGAATTTGACAATGAGCCACACCCGGGGCGTGGGAGATGAGAAAATTCACAAGCTTGCCTTCGACACTTTCGTGGAAGCCGGAAAAATAGCCCAGGATATGAGCCTCTACGGGGCAATGCAGGATATACTAGTATCGGAATTTTCGGGCAACGTTCAGGGTATGGGGCCCGGCGTCGCGGAGCTTGAATTCATCCTCAGAAAGACCGAGCCCGTGATAGTGTTTGCGGCCGACAAGACTTCTCCTTACGCTTTTAACAGGCCTCTCTATAACATGTTCTGCAGTCCTTATAACTCCATAGGCCTGGCCGTCGATCCCAAATTCTTTGCGGGGTTTAAATTCCAGATCAAGCATCTGAAGACAGGAGCTGACGGGTTTTTCGTGTCTCCCGAAGAAAGGACAGCGATCAAGGCTTTCCTGGGTTCCGAAGAGTACGCGGTAGCTTACGTTTACAGCAGGCAGGTAGAAGACGACCCGGTAGCGGTATGTTCAACAACTCGCCTCAGTTTCATAGCCGGGAAATACGTGGGGAAAGATGATCCAGTGTGCATAGTGAGGGCTCAAAGCGGCCTTCCCGCTGTTGGAGAAGTCGTTAACGCTTTTCATTTTCCCGGGCTGGTCCCGGGAGGAATGCGAGGATCATCCTTAAGACCACTTATGCCGTGTTCCATTTTCAACTGCGACCCAACTTACAATGATGGTCCTCCAAGGGTGATAGGTCTCGGTTTCCAGATTAACAGGGGAGAGTTTATCGGTCCCACTGATCTCCTCGGGGATATATCCTTCGATGAATCCAGGCGCCTAGCCCTTAAAATCGCGGAATATATGCAGCGTCACGGCGTATTTTATCCAGGAATTCTGCCTGACAAGGAGCTTGAATATGGCGGGAAACCGGTAATTTACAAGATGTATGAAGACAGATTCCCTGGAATATACAAGAAATTCAGAGAACTGGAAAAAAAGCAGCTTGAAGCCGAGGCAGAATTCATCAAGAAAGCAGAGCAGTAATCTTGAAGAACGAATAATAACTCACAACATAGGGGGCATGGAATGCGCTGTCGGGCTACAAGAGAGCAAATCAGCAGCGCTTCCGGCCTCTTTTCCAATCGACACGTTACCGCAGGCATCCCTTATCGTTCAATATAGTGTAACGCAGGCAAAGTTTAAATGTAAAAAAGCTGTTTTACGGGTAAAAAAACGAATTAAGGGTGGAGGGACTTCAACTAATTGGTTGAAATTTGAGCCAGCAGGTTACTTAATTTTTCAAGATCAAAGGGTTTATAAACCACGCCGTCGATATACTTCATTTTCTGGTTTTCTTTTTCTATTTCAGAGCCCCAGCCGGTAAGGAGAAAAACACGCGTCTCAGGTCTCTGTGTCTTTACCTTCTGAGCAACTTCCCACCCCGTCATCCTTGCCATCCCCAGGTCGGTAAACACTACATCAAAGTCTTTCTCCATGAACATCTTAACACCTTCGTGACCGGAAGATGCCACTTCAACTTCATATCCCCTCTTTTCGAGAAACAACGCCAGAATTTCCCTCACGTCCGGTTCATCCTCTATCACCAAAACCCTGATAATTCCAGTATCTGATACCATGATTTTTTGCTCTTCCTTGAGTTCCAGAATTTCCTCCTTATATCCACTTGGCAAAACAATGGTAACGGTGGTACCTCTTCCGGGTTCACTGGATATACTTATGTCACCCTGATACTTTTTGGCAATCCCGTAGGCAACCGAGAGGCCCATTCCCACTCCCACGGTACCTTTTGTCGAAAACAGCGGCTCGATAGATCTTTTGAGCGTCTCAGGTGTCATGCCCCTACCGGTGTCAGAAACTATAATCTCGACAAGTTTTTCCGATTTCATGCCCCCGGTAATACTTATGCTGCCAATGTCTTCTATGGCCTCGATGGAATTAACGATAATGTTGTTAAACAGCGTTGTCAACTCGTTGATGTTACCGACAACCTGAATGTCTTCAGGGATATCCACCCTGAATCTCACCTCTTTACCTTCCTTCTGCTTGGCATCTTTCCAGAGCGGTTCCGTGAGTTTTATCACCCTGTTGACTATTGCGAGAACGCTTACATTTATCCAGGTGTCATCACTATCCTCTGCCCTGGCAAAGGTGAGCATCTGCTTCACCAGTTCCCCTATCCTTCTGCTCCCCAAGAATGCCTGTTGAATCTGGTTGAGTGCGGTCGGAGGGAGATATTTTGATCCTTCCATCTCCAGGAGTTGCAGGTTACCCATGATGCCAGCCAAAAGATTATTGATATTGTGAGCAACACCGCCTGTCATTTCCCCGATGGCTTTCATCCTCTCGGACGAAATTATCTGCTTTTCCATCTGCTTTTGCTCAGTTATGTCAAAGGTAATGCCATCAAAGTACCTCACTTCACCGGATTCGTCGAATATGGGATAAAATCTTGTTCGCACCCAGACAACATCCTTGTTGTTTCGGGGAATAACCCGGTATTGCTGGTCAAAGGTTACTGCGTTTTCCAGAGAATAACTGATTTCACTGGCTATTCTTTCGATGTCCCTCGGATGAATCTGTCCCATCCAGCTCCTGGCATCTCCCAGGTATTCATCGAGGCTGCCACCAAAAATTGTCTCCATGTAGGGGCTTGCTAGCAACAAATTGCCGTTGCGATCAAACCTGTGAATATAAAAGCCTTTTCCGTTCTCTATTACACTCCTGTAACTTTCCTCCGAGGTCTTAAATTTTTCTATTGTCTCTTTAACCTCCGTGATATCTC
>JALXAI010000415.1 GCA_026992215.1 Desulfobacterales bacterium
TGCGAGGTGTTCCACGTCCTTTCTCCCGTAGGAATAAACCTTGGCCTTTTTCTTGACAAACTTGGCAAAGAACTCCATTTTCCGGCAATTATTCGGTGGTTCAGGGGTAAGTACATGATTCAAACGAAAGAAAAGCCCATTGAAATAAATGGAGTCGAGTTTGAAAAAGTCCCGTTGTTGAAAGGAGTTATTTACAACTGTGACGGGAAAACGCTTAAAGCAGTAAACAGTAAGTCTTAAACTATTACTCCCCATAAGGCCCGTAATTTCAATAGTTACTTTCTTATAACAGCCATTAACAGGTGACAGATACCAGGCTAGTAAGCTTGTTGCTGTTTCGTCACCTCCGGATGCTTCATACTGTTTCCCGATCTCCTTCCCGGTGCAAATCCTTTTGGCTTTCCATAAAACGGTATATTTGTTAACATACGCTCTCCGTGGCGTGCCTGGGTTTTGTTGTAACGTATGGATGCTAGAGCGGCTCGACGGCAACCCACGGACGGCAGCGTCGAGAAATTGGACTTCCTGGCAAGTGCGGCTGGATGTTGTTCTTTAAACCGGTGACCTGAGTAAAATTGCGGGAGGACAGCAATGAAGATAACCAAGATAGTTCGCCACTCCAAAGACGAACTGTTATCGAGGCTTCGAAATGTCACAATGCTGAAAAACCCTGGCATATACATTTATAAGAACGCGTTAATTTCCCTTGAGTACATATCCACGGAATGTCTTTATCCCGCCCAGCGATATGTCCTGATCCAGGAGATAAACAAGGTAAGAAAACTCAAATGGGAACTCGAAAAACACGGCGTAGACCTTTTTTCTCTCGATGGTTTCATAAAGATATGGTTCGAAGATGCGGAGGAGCCCATAGATCTTTTGCCGCCTATTATCGAAGAATCCATCGAAAAAAACGGGAAAGTTGTCAACATCATAAACGACGGGATGCATCGAATATACCTTGCGCGCCTGGAGTGGGTGATTCCGCAGGTTGTTTTTGTAAGAGGCCTTCCGAAGGAATTTCCGTATTACGCTTATCCTAATCCTGATCAGTGGAAAGGCATTGAACTGGTAGACAGCTTGCCCGAGGGCTACGTGAAAAAGTGGCACAGAATCGAAAATTATCATAGCTTGTACCGAAACTTTAACTCGGCATTTGACAACGTAGGTGCTCCAAGACCAAGATTCGAAAAAACGAACAAAGGACAGCCAGGTAAGTAATAAGAAAAGCGAGTTATTTTTTGTGTTTCAAAGAAGGGGAGTGGAAGGCGGTGCACGGCCAGGGATTCCGGGCCTTTCGTAAAAAGGAATCAAAGCTCTCCCGTGGTGTGGCAGTATTTTATGGCATCTCAAATCGATTGTTTTCAAAGCGGCTTATACAGCCCTTACTGAAGATGTGCCCTTTTATATTCGTTTACATGCCGTTTTTTCTTCATGAAACCCCAAGAATGCTTGAATAAGCATGTTTTACAATCCACTGTAGAGCCCATAATACTGATTGATAATAATGTGCCAGCTGGTAATTGCATGTGGAAAGGCAACGGGGAGCGCATCGGGCTTTTAGCCCCGCGAGTCTGTCGGGATCAAACCTTGGACCGTCATATATGTTGCCCCAGTCTTCTGTGGAACCGTAGAGTTCAAAACATGGTGCAAAACTGCCATCCAGCCTTATAATCAACGAATTTATCCCCGCCCTGCAGGGCCACGGTCTTAACTCGTGGCGGATGAATTTTTTCATGGCTCGCAAGTGGTCAACCGAATTGACCATGGTATATCCGGCTATGTTTTTCTTTATTAACCAGTCTACAAGTTCGTCCACGTCCTTGAGTCGTTTCTCAGTAATCCACTTACCTTTGTCTCTGTGCCTGTACGTTTTATATTCCACGACCGGCGGTTCGTTTATATGGTAATCCGTCGGAATCCCGTAGGCGTGTGCTGTTTCCGTAAGACGTCTTACGTCATCAACATTTTCGTCCGTGATATTGATATTGAGGAAAGTGATGTAGTTGTATTTCTGTTCCATTTCTACCAGATATTCCAGTCGAGAGCGTATACGGTTGAAATATTTCGGTATACCCGGGTGCTTGTCTACGGAATCAACGGCCAGGTTGATGGCTGATATGCCCGCTTTTCCGATTTCTTGCACGAATTCCCTATCCAGAAGGATCCGTTGGTAAGGAGATAGACGAAGAAGCCTTTTTGCGCTGCATAGCGAGTCAGTTCTATAATAGAATCTTTTCTCACAAGCGGGTCTCCTCCCATGTAGGCGAGTACCTTGCAGCCGTTTCTTTCCAGCCAGTCCACGGAATCTCTGGCCACATCCATGGTCATCCCAGGTATGTTTTTCCCTCGGCTGTAGCAGTAGTAGCAGTCAAGATTGCAATTCAGATCCGTGTAAAGAAAACAGGGAAGTGGTCTCAGTAACTGCCGGGCAAGGCGGGATCGGAGATAAGGCACAAACATGGTCCTGTACGCTCTTAGAAAACTGTTGAGGCGATATTCCAGGCTATGGGACCTCTGGATTGGCGTTTGGCTTGAAAGGTGTTTTTTTAACGTATCAAGTCTCATATACCCTGTAAACGATCCGCCCACGATAATCAACTCCTTTTCGGGCACGACTGCCGGAGGGAACAGCTTATATTGCATTATTTGCACATACCATTGTTATTGATTAGACAATTTTGCTATCTAAATGGTTTCCTTTCACAAGAAACTGCTTTTCCATGGTTTTTCATCGGATTTAAAGGAGTACAGCTAGCCCCTTTGTGAACCACAAACAAGAATCGCCTTCGCGTGGGAACATGTAGTGAGCGGAAAAACTCCTGTTGGCCTGCCCGGCGTACTTGGTGGGCGGTTATATTGGTGTTATTATTATTAATAATAATTGCCAGCTAAGGAGGATGACCATGGCTTCCGTCAGGGTCATTGGAACGGGGTCATATGTTCCCCCGAAGGTGCTGAAAAATTCACATTTCAGGGAAATGGGGCTCGATACTGATGATGAGTGGATTGTTAAAAGAACCGGGATAAAGGAGAGGAGGATCGCGGATCAAGGCATATACACTTCGGATCTTGGCTACGAGGCAAGCAAGAAGGCACTCTCAATGGCGGATGTTAAGCCGGAAAATCTTGACCTTATCATCATGGCTACAATCACCCCGGATACCTGCTGCCCGTCCGGTGCAAACTGGCTGGAAGCAAAGTTAGGGGCGGACAACGCAATATCCTTCGATATAACTGCCGCATGTTCAGGGTTTGTATTTGCTCTGAGCATTGCGGAAGCCTACCTGAAAACGGGAAACTGCAACTATGTGCTGGTTGTGGCAGCCGAGGTAATGAGCAGAACCCTCGACTGGACAGACAGGACATCGTGCGTTTTCTGGGGTGATGGGGCGGGGGCAGCGGTGTTGACAACAGGCGATGATGGCCCGGTACTTCTTTCCACTCACATACATACGGATGGAAAAGGTGGTAAAAATCTTTTGCTTCCCGGCGGAGGGTCAAGAACAACACCCATTTCGCACGAAAGTGTGGAAAGGAAGCTTCACACCTTGAAGCTGGAGGAGGCACACAGAAGTTTTAAAGTGGCTGTAATACGATTTGTTGATGCCATCAAGGAAGCGGCGGAACACAACAATATCGACGTTCAGGACATAGACTGGTTCATACCTCATCAGGCAAACTTAAGGATCTTCCAGGCCATCTCCAGAAAGCTGAACATACCAATGGAACGATTTTACGTGACTATTCACAAATACGGCAATGTATCTTCGGCATCGTGTGCTATTGCATTAGATGAGGCGGCAAGAGACGGAAGCATAAAAGAAGGACACCTGGTATGCGTACCGGTGTTTGGCGGGGGGCTTACGTGGGGAAGTGCACTTATAAAATATTAAACCTCATGGAGGAGTGACACATCATTGCGATTGTTAGTATACAGGGCGGAGGAGTTGTTTCAGGAAAAGCAGGAGGGAATCAGTGCCAGTGCAAAAAAAGATCCAGGGCCAACCGTGTTAAAATATTGGCATACAGCCCGGCTATTACGTCGTCTGCCATGATGCCGAGCCCCCCTTCGAGCTGTTCTTCCACGTTTCCTATGGGCCACGGCTTGACTATGTCAAATCCCCTGAAAGCAAAGAAAGAGACGGCGACACAGCAGATACCCGGTGTTAGCCCGGCGACGGAAACCAAGTAACCCACCACTTCGTCAATCACCACTTCCGAGGGATCGTTCTTCCCGGAGACTTCTTCCATGGTGCCGGAGACTTTACACCCGATGCCGAAAAGAGCTACACACATAAGCCCGTATA
>JALXAI010000416.1 GCA_026992215.1 Desulfobacterales bacterium
AACTCTCTCAGTATTCTTTTTCGGAGTTCTTTTTCTTTCATAGCAACCGCATTTTTCGTAAAAAAATAGGTTCAGACACCACCGAATAACGAAGTGAGTCCCCGTTATGGCTCTTTCACGGGGACTTTATCGCAAATTATTTCACGAATTGAGCTATGTTAGGAATTTGCATTCCATGATGGAAAAGATACGCAATCAAAATGGCAGTCGGAATAATAAACAGAAACAGAGCTACAAAATATACCCATACCATTTTGCCAAACTGGGCTTCTTTGAGCTTTTTAAAGTCAGTGATTATTCCGAGACTCAAGAAAGTCAGCATGAAAAATAGTTTTCTCATACCTTTTTCCACCGGAACCGCCCCTGCTTTAATAGACTTCAAAAAGGCCATCCCATCAGGTGCACCGGCATTACCTGGGCCGAAGAAAAGTGCCAGCAATAGCAACCATGCCACGAAATACCCAATGACAAACTTCGGAAACCTGTGCCAGACTTCAGACACAGGTACTTTTTCGCCCGGACGCTTTTCGATCTTGTATACCCATAAAACCGCCAGTACAAAAGCCCATACACCGATAAATACGTCTATCCAAATTTTCGTCATAACCGCACTAGCGGTAATTATTCCTTCAGGCCATACCACCGCACCGTTGGTTTCTGTTTGTACCTTGGTCCTCATGAACTCATCAAGCAATTCTCCCGCCGCGGCATCAGCACCGTCTGTTTTCACGGACATACCCATTGCTGCGCCAGCAACCAGGGGATCAGCTGTCTTCGGCCAGATGTGGGTAAAAAAACCCGGCAATACAATTAACTCAATCACTGCCCAAACAACCACCAGTGCAGAAACCATAATTGATACAACAGGTCTTGCCCGGACTGCACCACCAGTAGCCACAGCAGCAGAGACACCACATATCGAGATGCCTGACCCAAGTACGGCCGCCGTTTTGCGTGGTAGTTTGAATATTTTTCTCGAAATCAAATAAACCCCGGGCCAGAATATCATGTATGCAACAACTGTCGCCGCCGCACCTGCCACAAAGAGCTCAAAGGTGAGACCCGCGGCCTGGTGACCCAGCTTATGGGACATACCGGCCAGTTTAATCGGTAGGTATCCCAGCTTAACACCAAGATAAACTATTGCCGTCTTTATGTACCATTCCGGTTTCGCCGCTTCGCTGAGATAACTCGCAAGAGGTTTAAAAAAATTACCAATAATCAAACCGACGATTAGCGCCAGAATAAACGAAGCGCCACCTCCCAGCGAGAGCGTAAACATGTCAATCTTGGCTTTCTTCAAATCCAGTTTCGTAGCGGAAAAAAACGCATGATGACCAATAAACCACACCAGGTACGTAAGGAAAAAGATGAACGTCCAACCTAGTACAAATCTTCTTACATCCCACTTCATACAGTACGCTCCAAGGGTGGTAGCGGCCGTAAAAACAAAATAGGTAACGAGAATACTGCCTATTGGACCCAGGCTTTTGTAGAAAGCTTTTGCCGTCAGACTATACTTGGCACCCAACGCGTAAAATGCGTGACTCGGAGTAACTATTTTCTTGGCGACAGCTCCAGGGGGCATGGTCAGGAGCCACTTTTTTGGATAGGCTATCCATCCAACAAGGTCAATCCCTGCAATGTTAAGGAGAGACAGAAAAAAGAACCCCAGACCCAGCCAAACGGCCCACCAATCTTCCTGTGTAAGCATGCCGCTGTACCATTTCCTATTGGTAAAGTCTGCCATAAATCCCCTCCCTGCAAATAATCACTGGTATCGTTCACTAACTTTCGCCAGTAATCACTAAGATCCTGTTGAAATAGTGTTGAGCATACTGACGAATCCACTGTGGAATAGTCGAATTGTCAAATGCCATGTAAACTTCCACTCGTTCACCCCTCCCCGGCATTCCTCTTCGTCTCAGGTTTTGACGAACCAAATCATCCAGAGCATCCAGAGTCGGGGCTGATAATCGAAACAAATTACTCTTCAATTGCCACTGAGTTTCTACATATGTTATGGTACACTCTATTTTCATATGCTTATCCCCGCAGTATCAGTGAAATATCGACGAGGGAACGAACACAAGGCCTATAATTAAGGCTATAACCGCAACCGCAAAAGACCAGAACACCAGTTTTGTTTCAATCGGCTCCCACGGTTCGGCGCCTTCCAGTACATCTTCTGCTTCCAAGGCATCTCCCGTTAATGACCCCGTTCCTGCAATTGCTTGTTTTTCTCTTTCGCTCATAAAGATTCCTCCTTTGCTAAAAATTCTTCCGCAAATAGCTTTTAAAGGCTTCCCACCTCCTTCCCCATGAGTTCTTCTGTTGGTACGGCTTGTACATATACAAGTAACGGACCAGAGGTTATTGTTAAAATAATAGCTGTAATTACAGGATGTTATATGGCACGATTTGGACTAAATAGATGAGTTCGGACCTTACTATGCAGCTTCTAGTAGGCGCACGCACCGCTTTTGTAGCAACCGCTCGAACTCTATCCTGCTGCATACTTCAGGAAGCAGTGTTTCCTTGAGTGATCATTGTTTAGTTGGATGTAATCCTTTATAATCACTGAAGCGTATGGAAAAACCCGCCAGACGGAGTAACCCAATGAAAAAGCCTTTAAAGAAAGGAACACTGAGTTTACAGCAAAAGTTTTTGATTGGCATGGGAACAATCCTACTGTTTTTCTGTGCTGTTTGTTCTTTTTTTCTTTACACGCAGGAGAAAAACTTGTTGGAGGAGGGAGCGTACGAGAAATCTCAAATAGTTATGGCAGCAGTTGAGGCTACGAGGTGTTACGTTAGAGAAGTTCTGCGCCCAAAAATGTATCAGGTACTTGGAAAAGATTGCTTCTTGCTCGAGGCAATGTCAACTTCTTATGTCAGCAGAGCGGTAATGGATCGTTTCAAGGAATCTCTACCTGAGTACCTCTACCGCAGGGCAGCAATAAATGCCAGAAATCCTTTCAGCGAAGCGAATGAACTAGAAATAAGAATGATCAGGTTATTTTCTGAAAAGCCTGATTTAAAAAAGTGGGAAGGCATAGTTAGTATTGGAAACAGGAAACACTTCGTTCAGTTCAAACCGGTTCTTTTCACGAGTTCATGCATGCACTGTCACGGAAATCCTGAAAACGCCCCAAAAGACCTTGTGAAAATCTATGGTAGATCAAGGGGATTCGGACACAGTCCAGGTGATCTTGCAGGAGTTGTTAGCGTGGGGATCCCTGTCACAGTTGCCTTTGCAAAGATCAAAGGTATTGCTTTTACTGTTTTCATAGTTGGTTTCGTCTGCGTCATAATACTCTTTGCGGTGATCAGCTGTTTCTTTAACAGCATTGTAGTTCACAGCTTGAAAGACATACTGAAAATCTTTTACACCGAACTTCAGGACAAGGAATATATTCCTCTTCTTGAAGAAGCCGAGACAAAAGATGAAATAGATGAATTAAAAACGGTAGCAAAAGTAATGGCTAGTCACCTCAAGGCTACCAGGCAAAAGTTAGAAGAATACGCTGCAAATCTCGAAAGAATGGTAGAACATCGCACAAAAGCATTAAAGGAATCTCAGCAGGCCCTTCGAGAAAAAGTTTTAGCCAGGAGCAGAGAACTTCAAACCTTGAATACACTTGCTGAATTGACAACAGAAGCAGTAAGCCTGTCTGATATATTAAGAGAAATATTGAAAAAAACTCTTAACCTGATTCCCGCACAGGGTGCTGGAATTTATCTTCTTCAGGGAACTCCACCTTTCTTGAGCTTGCAGTGTCACGAGAATGCAAATCACCTAATTGAAAAGGTGGATTTCGATCCCAACTGTTGCAAGTTCATTCTGGATGAAGATGTTTCCGATCTCCAAACATCCATCTGCGAGGCGGCATGCGGCCACATGAGCTTCATAGAAAATAAGGAAGATACAAATTTTCTCAACGTACCCCTGTGTTGCAGGGGACATGTACTGGGAGTGATGACGTTTACCGGTGTAGACTTTGGCGAAATAACTCCAGAGCTCTACGAATTGCTTTTTTCAATAGGTAGACAAACTGGAATCACTATTGAAAGTTTGCAAAACCTGGAACGCCTGGTTCAAAGCAAAGAACTCCTTCAATCCGTCTTTGATGGTATCACTGATATGCTGGTGCTCCTGGACAGGAAGCTGCAAATCAAAATGGTTAACAGGGCATACCTGAAACGATATGGTGTCAGCCTCGAAGAAGCTCTAAATCAGCAGTATCACGAGTTACACTCAGGAGACACCCACTCATGCCCGTTATGCAACCT
>JALXAI010000417.1 GCA_026992215.1 Desulfobacterales bacterium
CCTACTACCGCGGCTTTGTGAGCGTCCGAACCCTTGCCTCCGAAATGTCCCGCTTCAATGTATTTTTTACCATTATCCCATGCACCGCCACCATTGGACATGAAAAGTCCCATGAGAACACCTACCGTAGTGGTACCGCAGAGTGTTCCGCCGAGAGCGCTGGTGCCGAGAAGGAAGCCTACAGCCACCGGTGTCAGCACAACTATACAACCAGGTAAAATCATGCTCTTGATGGCTGAAACTGTCGCGATGGCAACGCACCTTTCAGGATGACACTTGGCCTTTCCTTCCAGCAAGCCATCAATTTCCCTGAACTGTCTCCTGATTTCTTCAACCATGTCAAAGGCACCCTTACCAACGGCGCGCATGGTCAGAGCGGCAACGATGAAGGGCAGAATTCCACCTATAAATACTCCGATTACCACAAGCGGATCGGTCAGACTTACGGTTTTAAGACCAACAGCCTGGCTGTACGCGACAAAGAGAGCGAGAGCGGTCAGTGCTGCCGAGCCAACTGCAAAGCCCTTTCCTATTGCCGCGGTGGTATTACCCAGCGCATCGAGAGTGTCAGTGATCTTTCTTACGTCTTCCCCGAGATGGCACATTTCTGTGATTCCGCCTGCATTGTCAGCGATGGGGCCATAGGAGTCGATGGTCATTGTTGCTCCCACGGTTGACAGCATACCCACGGCGGAGATTCCGATACCGTAGATTCCGGAAGCCCTGTAAGCCAAGTAAGTTGCAACGCAAATGCCGATGAGAGGAAGGGCGGCACTTTCCATTCCCACGGACAATCCGGTGATGACATTCGGTCCTGGACCAGCGGTAGAAGCCTGGGCTATCCTTCTGATTGGAGGCCCACTGGTGTAATACTCGGCCAGAAGACCAACGGCTATTCCGCAGAGAAGTCCCCATACTACCGCCCAGAATACGCCCATGGGGAGGCCTATTTTGCGATTGAGGTAGTAAAGGACTCCAACCAGAGCTGCTGCCGCTATGAAAGTAGAATAACGAAGAGCCGCTTGCGGCGATAACCCCTTGAGTATTTTAATCGAGGCTACTCCGGGAAGAGCTGCAAGGAACCCGCCCATGGCTACCAGCAGCGGAAAAGCCATGTAAGCGAGTCGCATCTCTCCGGCCTCTTTGGCAAGAGGCATGGTGGCACCGATTGCAATGGTCGCTATAATCGCACCGCAGTAAGATTCGAAAATATCTGCGCCCATCCCGGCGATGTCTCCGACGTTGTCTCCGACGTTGTCTGCGATAACACCGGGGTTTCTCGGGTCATCCTCTGGAATTCCCGCTTCCATTTTCCCTACAAGGTCTGCGCCGACGTCTGCAGCCTTGGTGTAAACGCCGCCTCCCATACGTGCGAAGACCGCGATGGAACTCGCACCCATGGCAAAACCGTTGATAATGTAAGCGGTGTTCGCATCGTGGCCGTATATCCGAAACCAGATGCCAATTCCGAGAATTCCGAGACCAGCCACCGAAAGACCCATTACGGCTCCCGAATAGTAAGAAACATCAAGGGCCTCGGCCATGCCTTTTTTCCTGGCCGCCTCAGCTGTTCGGGAATTGCCTCGCGTGGCAGCCGTCATACCAAAGAAACCGGCGAACATGGAGCAGAAAGCGCCCGTGAGAAATGCTACCGCAGTCGGGAGATTAATCATGTAGAACAAGAACCCGAATACTATGGCAATAAATACAAGCAGCGCGGAATACTCCTTCTTAAGAAAGGTCATAGCCCCGCTGTGAATCATATCTTCCAGTTCCATCATGCATTCATTGCCCCGTGGATGAGCCTTTACGTACAAAAACACCAAAAAGGCTAAAATAATACTACCGAGACCAAAATATGGTGCCCAATCAACCCATGATACCATGATATTTCACCTCCTAGACTTTGTGCTTTTTTTAACGAAGCATTTGTAAAAAAAACTCCCTGCAAAGGAGAGAATGGGGTACCGATTCTTGGTGCCTTCAACCAAAGTACCACCCCATTTACTCTACTTTTACCATCTCACCCCCTCTCCTGCGAACATGTTGAAATTTGCTCTGTATTGCCCTTGGATATTGAGTCGCTTTCTGGAAACTTTGTAACTATTTTATCTTTCTCTGCAAAAAATGGCACAAACAAAGCTTTTTATACTGTTGGCAAGTTTAGAAGAATAATTTGGGCGAGTCAAGCGCAAAATCCTGCAGACGGGGAATTAATTATTGGATTGCGGCGATACATTTTCGTGTCTGATTCCCGGGATATTTGTACAACAATTCACACAGTGCCGGTTAAGACCTGGCTGGATCCTTTTGTCATAAGAGGTTTGTCGTTACCGATGCCTGCACGCGACGTTTTTGCGCAAAAGCGGGAGATCACAGCGTCCTTTTCATCTACCCCAATTTGTGCTAGTATAATAATTACGCGAAATTTTATTTTTTTTCGCCAGCACGGATAAAAGTATTGGAGGGAAAAAATGTTTAAGGTTGGGGACCTGGCTGTTTACCCGGCTCACGGGGTAGGAGTGATTGAGTCGATTGAAAGCAAAGAAATCGGAGGTTGTCAACAGGATTTTTACATCATGAGGATTCTTGATAACGACATGATTATTATGATTCCAACTTGCAATGCTGAATCTGTCGGGTTGCGCCAGCTTATATCTCCCGAGGATGTGCCCAAGATTTTTAAAATTCTGAAAAGCAGGGAGGTTTCCGTGGACGGACAGACCTGGAACCGGAGGTACCGGGAGTACATGGAGAAAATAAAAACGGGATCCGTGTTTGAGCTTGCGAGGGTATTAAGGGATCTGTCGGTGCTGAGGGAAGACAAGGATCTTTCTTTCGGAGAAAGAAAAATGCTTGATACGGCCCGGAGCCTTCTGGTGAAAGAGTTGTCGATAGCTCAAAATGTTGAAGAATCGAAAATTGAAAAGGATATAAATGGTATTTTCCACTGGGACGAGCTTGAGTGTTAGTATGCAGCCATATTGTACCTGAGGCCAGGATGGGGCTTCCGCGAGCGCAGATAGGGGTACTGTTCAGGGGATCGGCCGATGGTTAGAAGAGAGAAAAATATTCGATGGAGCTGATTGCTTTTTTAGAAAAGGGGGTTTGGGTCATCTGGATTGCTTCAGTTGTTCACAATAAAAGTCAATTCCTACTGTTACCTGCCGCAGCAGAGTCTAACCGGGTGGTATCTTCGGTTTCAAAATAAGGTGTTTCAAGATGGATTATTGCCTCGAAACAAAGGGATATAAAACGGGATTTTCTCTTTCCCGGGGTCACAGGGTACGATTTTCTACCTAATGATCGGATTTGCCTAGCAATTTCTCCCATATTGAATTATCATCAAGTGCAGTTTAGACTTTGCAATGGAAAGGAGGTGAGTTGATGAGGTTGATCAGGTATGTCCTGTATTTTTTGATAGTGGTGGTATTTTCTGTCAGCGGTTACTTCCTGGCAGACCAGCTTGAAGTATGGAAGAGTTGCCCCTGGTGTAACTGGGTGGGAGCTGCCATAGGCCTTGGTTTTGCAATCTTAACTTTACTAATAGAAAAAATCATACGCAAGGTCCCGCTTAAGGTCATCCTGGGTGGCACTCTCGGCCTGCTTTTGGGTCTGTCCATAGCCAAACTTCTCGGGTACACTCTTAGTGGCATGGAAAACAATGCAGTGCGCATTCCTATTTTTGTCATCCTGTCTGTCATGTTTGGCTACATAGGGATGGTACTGGGGAGCATTAAAGTAGAAGAATTTAACATGCCTACGTTCGGTTTGTGGCCGAGAGGGGCAAAAAGGGGTACACCGTTTAAAGTGGTGGATACCAGCGTGATAATTGACGGACGAATACTCGATATTTGCGAATCAGGATTTATTGAAGGAGTACTGATAATCCCGCAGTTTGTTCTCCAGGAATTGCAACTTATTGCGGATTCCAGTGACCCGGTGAAACGGGCCAGAGGAAGACGGGGTCTGGAAATTCTCAGAAAGATGCAGAGAAGGGAGGACGTGGAGATAAGAATAGTAGACCAGGATTTTCCAAATCTTCATGGTGTTGATTCCAAACTGATTGCACTGGCTCTGGACATGCAAGCCAAGATCATCACTAATGACTATAATCTGGCCAAGGTGGCGGAGCTTCAGGGGATTCAGGTGTTGAACATAAATAAGCTGGCAAGTGCGCTGAAGCCTGTTGTTCTTCCCGGGGAAGTTTTGCATCTTCAGATTATGAAGGAAGGCAAAGAAGAAGGGCAGGGTGTGGCGTATCTTGAAGACGGCACCAT
>JALXAI010000418.1 GCA_026992215.1 Desulfobacterales bacterium
CCTCGATTTTGCATAACGGAAAAGACCGGGAAGCCCCGGCCCCGTTCAAATTCAGTATCCACCCGTCAGCATGCTTCCTTCGTGTCAGAAAATTACCGAAAGATCGCTCAACCAGGTGTCTTGCATAATCGCGTTTCCGCTCATCAAATCCTGTGGTTCACTGCCCCGCCGGAGGCTGTCCCGTGTACCATGACTGCCCGGCCAGTACAGGCTACATTTCAAACGCCCCGGCTGATCCCTGAAACGCCATGTCCACTTCCCGTTCCACCTCCCATAACTTCTCCCGGGCTGCCGCCTCTGTCTCAAGCCTGCTTCTGGCTACACACCTTTTGCCTTTCCGCCCCCGATTCGCACCAGGTAGCCAAACCTCGGATATCACTCCTGCCCGGGGTTCCCAATTTCTGCAGACGCCCTGGTAATCCATTCTTTTCGCGCTTCATCAGGCATAAAGATAACAAACTCTCCTATTGCTCTCTGAACCCCCATGAAATCAATCAGGAAATTATAAACCGCATTGGCGGAATCGAGTCTCGCGCTGAGGTACTGATTTTGAGCATCCAGAAGATCTATTATGGTCTTTATACCGTGGATGTACATGTCGGTTACAAGATCCAGGTTTTTCTTCGCTGCTTCCTCCGCTTCCCTGGTCAGCCTTATCGACGGGTAAGACGCCCTTGTTCGATTTATCGCGGCAAAAACCTGCTGGGTTATCTTCTCGGCAATGGAATTTCTGTCGGTATTAAGCTTGTATACTTCTTTCTCGAGTCGTCCGGCTCTCTGGTACGTTTTTCCGCCCTCGAAAAGAGGTATCCTCGCGAATAAGCCAACCGTCCAGTCTGTGTCATCCAGACTTGTTCCTTCCCGCTTCCCGTTTCCGTCTTCCGCGAAATACTGGTCAATACCCCACTCCACGGTAAAATCCGGCAACCATAACTCTCTTCTCGCCGCCCTGTGCAGCCTCTTTTTGGCTTCGATGGCAGCGTCGTATACCTTGAGCTCCGGGCGAACCTTCACCGCCTCTTTTGTGGCAAATCCCTTAAATTTCTGCAGCAATAAAGGATTTTCCATGAGCTTGAAGAAAAACTTGTCCCCCATGATGAAAAGGGGATCCTCGAGCCTGGTCTCCTCGGGGACGAAAACTTCGTCCAGGGGCCTGTGCAATATCCTGTTCAATGCTTCCATGGCATCCATGGTGGCAGATTCCTTGTAGAGGACTTCCCGCCTGTCGTTTGCGAACTTCGACTGCCAGCGGTAAACTTCGTCCGGACCGGCGGCCCCGGTGTTGAACCTGATACGCGCACGCTCAAGATTCGCCTTGGTCAGGGCAAGGTTCTCCTTGTATATGCGCTCGATGGTTCTGGAGCGGAGTACATTGAGATAGGCGACCGCGGCACTGTAGGTAACATCGAGCTTCACCTTTTCCTTTTGCATCTCGCGTGCCCTCTGAAGATGCCCTTCTGCCGTGTAGTTTGCCCACTTTTTCTCCGAGTAAATCAGAACGGATCCACCGGCAGACCCTGTCCAGACCCTTTCAGGCGACATGCCTCCCGAAGCTTTTGCCCTGTCGCTATCCATGGCCTGCAGACCCGTCTGCAAATCAATCCTGGGCAACAGATCCGCCCTGGCCTCTTTCACGGAGTGCTTGCCGGCTTCCACCCCTATCTTCGCCGATAAAAGTTCCAGGTTAGCCGATATTGCTTCTGTCACGGCCTTCTTGATGTTTAACCGGCGTTCCACGTCTTCGCGCTCTTCGTTGATCAGCTTTGCCCCTGTCAGAAGCAGCACACTGGGGTAAATTTGAAGCTGTCTCGCGGTTGCCATGTTTACGGTAAGCTCCCGTTCTCTTATGAACTCCACGTCGACATCTTCCGGCGGTTGTCCCTGCACGATGTCCATCAATGCCACGGCAGTGCGCCTTGCCAGGACATCCATTTTGTCCGGTTTTTCCATGCCGGCAAGAAGGCCAAGTTTCACCTGTCTGCTGTCCCATATGGCAAAGCCGGGAATCTTCTTTTTTACCAGTTCCCGCGCAAGCCGTTGTTTCTGTTTATCATTGAAGTGCCACAGGGGGCCAACCAGCACCGCGTCAACGTTATCCGGGATGTCTGCCACGACCTCATCAACGGAATCCCAGGCGGGTATGATGGCAATCTTGATACCGTGTCGTTCGCCGAACAGCCGAGCCAGCTTGTACACGTTGGGCAGAGATTCCATCTCCCTGCGGTCAAGTATTAAACCGACCCGTTTCATCGGGACAAACTTCCTGAACGTATCAATATCGTCATCTAGATAGTATATGGAGTCAATGTAAACCAGGTTCCTGATACCGCTGGCTTTCCCCTTTTTGCCCCTGCCTTTTAAGGCAAAATTGGCGACATAGGGCGCAATTACAGGTTTAGCGAGATGTTTTCTGTTCAGTACTTGCGTGGAAGAAATAATACCCAGCGCAAGGACTGCATCCGGCCCCCCGCTAGAAAGCAACCTGTCGAGAGCCTTCCTGACGCCATCCTCGGTATCGTTTCCTGAAAGTACCCATTTATCGGGGAATATCACACGGTATTCCGGTTCAAACATGGCCTTTATTTCCCGTTCGAAAAGGGCCACCAGTTCGCGGTCACCGGGAGTTGAACCGTCAGTTACGATCCCGATCCCAATAGTCCTTTTTCCTCGATTTCCCACGTAACAACTCTGGCCCCATACAAGAGTACTACAGAGCGTTAAAAGCCCCAGCATCCAGATCAGGTTGAAAAAAATCCGGTTTTTCATACTAAAAACTCCCGACAGAATTGATCATTTTATTTTGAAAAACGTCGCATACAGTACCGGTACAAAAATAAGGGTCAGCCCGGTGGCAAAACCGAGGCCGAAAACAATTGTCACGGCCATGGATACGAAGAATGCATCTTTGAACAGCGGTATCATGCCCATCATGGTAGTAAGCGCTGCCATCATAACCGGTTGCATTCTTGAAACCCCGGATTCCACCACGGCATTGAAGCCGTCCATCCCCGAGCGAATATTGGTGTCTATCTGGTCGATCAAAACTATGGCGTTCTTGATCAACATCCCGGAAAGACTCATTAGACCCAGCAGGGCCATGAATCCGAACGGCTGCTTTAGCAACAGCAGACCAACGGTAACACCTATTATAGCGAGTGGCACCGTCAACCAGATAATCAGTGGCTGGCGAAAAGCGTTAAACATGAATATCACTATAAGGATCATCATACCGAAATAGATGGGAATATTTTGAGCAAGCTGCATCTGGGATTCGGCTGAATCTTCGAGTTCTCCACCCCAGGCAATAAAGTACCCCGGTTTTCCCTTGAGAGGTATTATGTCATCGTTTTTTATCGGGATAGTTTTCGCCGTCCACTTTTCGTCTTTCCCCAGTGGCTTTCCCCGGTATGCAACAAGGTCCACACCCAGTGCCTGCTCTATTTTCGGCTTCACCCTTGCCATCAACTCGGCTGGAAGTTCATCACCTCGCGGATCCGCATGTACCTTGATCATCAGTCGCCTGTGCCAGCGCGACAGCCTGGCAGTTTCCCAGCCCGTCTTGATACCGTTGAGCACCTGCATAATCGGAACGTATTTCCTGGCCATGGGGCTGTAAATTTGAATTTCGTACAGATCCTCTATAGCGTTACGCTCTTCGAACGGAGCCCTCGCTATGATTGGAATAAGGTTCACTCCCTCCCTGTAAACTCCGGTGATCCTGCCCGAAAAAGTGGCCTCGATGGCTCGAGCCACCATGGGCCTGGTAATCCCGAGCGCCATGGCCCTGTCTTCCGCGAGGATCGGGACAGGCACCTTCACCTTTTCGCCCCACTCGGTTCTCACGGCCTTGGCATTCTCTTCCCTTAAGATTTCCATGGCCTTCTCCGCAAGAGCGCGCAGCACTTCGGGATCAGACCCGTTGATTCTCAGCTGTATCTTTCCTCCCAGCGCCGGGCCCAGGTTGAATTTTTTGACGTTGATGCACGCATCCGGGAACATCATTTCGAGGTCCCTTTGAATTCCCGGGAGCATCTTGTCAATCATCTTGTACTCCTTGACAGATACAAGGATACTGGAGTACTGGTTTGCCGCCTCGACAGGAACGCTGTATGTTAATAAAAACCTGGGATGTCCCGCACCGACCGCGGAAGCGATCAGTGTAACTCCTTCTTTTTTCTTCAGGTAATTTTCGATCAGGGCTACCTCTTTTTCGGTTTCCCTTATGTGGATACCTTCCCTGAAATTGCATTCCACG
>JALXAI010000419.1 GCA_026992215.1 Desulfobacterales bacterium
TAGTAGATGTTGGCGCTTTCGTTTGCTGATAGTGCAACATAGATTGGTGAAACGTAATTATCGCCCGCAGGTTGCGCTTCAATCGCGGGAGGGGTTCTGTCGAAAACCAATCGCCCCGGACCTTGTACCGTGCTCGTGTGGCCGGAATCCGATATCGTCGCATAAACAGAGTAGCTTCCTTCCAGGGATGAAGTATCCCATGTGTACGAATCGCCTGATCCGTCCGGATCCTCTTCGATATCGGACGCTATGAGCGTACCGTTTTCACCGCTACTCTCAGTGTTATAAAAGAGAGAAATCAGGGCATTGCTATCAGGGTCACTGTCATTCCACCGGATGGTTATGGCATTGTCATTTGTATGAGACGAGAACGCAGGCTCAAGGATTGTCATCGCAGGGCTTGCGTTTCCGTCCGGGATACTCACAAGAAAAGAAGCCTGCGACATCCACGGGCCCGCGAGGCCATGTTCATCTTTTGCTCGAGTTCGCCAGTAATATCGTTTACCGTCCTCGAGTTCCGCTGAAACAATCCATTCGGGTGTCGATGATTCTCCCTGTGCTACAAGGTTCGTAAGCGAATCATCGGAGTAAATTTCAAAATCGTACGAGACGGTATCCCCGTCCGGATCCGCTACCGGGGCAACCGAGAGAATCGGCAGGGTTGTGTCCACCCAGGCGTTTATGCCGGGATTTTTCAGTCGCGGCGCTGGCGGCGGGTCGTTCACGGTATTTGCGAAAAACTCTCCCACCCTCCACGGGCTTTCAGAACTTCCGCTTCCCGCTTTTACCCTCCAAAAATACCGCGTGTTCTCTTCAAGTCCGTCTACGTGCCAGGCCGTCGTATCATTTCCCTGGGTGATGGCTCCGGAACTCTGTTTCACCGGAGAATCAAAGGTACTCATGGTGTCCAGCTCGAAATAGTAAACAGGAGTAACTGAGCTGGCAATATTATTTGCGACAAGATCAACTTCGAGGGATGAAACTTCACTCCCGACAACAGGGGCCGACGTCACCGGGACTTCAAGGGGTTGCGCTTGTGAGTTTATATGAAATGATGCGACTTCTGTCGCTGTTTGAGCACCATCTTCATCTGTGGCAATAACCGTCCAGTAGTACGTTGTGCTGTCATCAAGAGGAGTATTGACAACCCAGGAGGTCGTTCCTCTCCTGGTGGGTAAAATACTGCCGGAGGACGCGACCAGGCTGGTCAGATCTTCATCTGAATATACCTGAAACGTGTAGTTCACCGTGTCACCATCAACATCTACACTGTTCGATACCTCCAGAACGGGGTTAAGTGAAAATACTTCGCTGCCGTCTGGAGGGTAAATAGCGTGAAAGTGGCCGGGGGGATCGTTTTCGGTATTCACAAAAAAGCTAGCATATGCCCACAAGCTGTAACTGTAGCCGTCGGTTGCCCTGACGCGCCAGTAATACCATGAGTTGTCGTTAAGTGCTTCCGGAATAGTCCATGATGTGCTTCCCTGGCCTTCCTGTACATTCGACGAACTGGATACCATCGTTTCAAACCCGGGATCCGCATATACTTCAAACTCGTATGTCAGGGTTTCTCCATCTTCATCGGTGCTGTTTCCAATTACAAGTTCGGGAGAGACCGTATCCGTTTCGACTCCGTTTGCGGGAGACTCAATAACCGGTATGCCCGGAGCATGGTTTCTTACCGCCGGGTCGGATCCATGAAGGTATTCTTCAAGGTCGCTTATCCCGTCTCCGTCAAAGTCACCCGTTCCGTCCCTCTCTAATGTGCCGAAATGATCCATTTCCCAGGCGTCAGGCATGCCGTCACCGTCGGTATCATCTACGGAATTCACCGTGATAGTAGATGGCTGGGAAGTTTCCTGGACTCCGTCAGACGCCTTAAACGTAACCTGATATGTGCCGGCCTGCCCTATTGAAGGCGTCCAGTCAAAAGTAGCCGTACCGTCTCCGTTATCTGTAAACGTTGCACCTGCCGGAAGCGGAGAGGCTGAAAGTGTGGGGATCGTTCCGTCCGGGTCAGTTGCCTGCACGATAAACGAAACCTGCTGGTTTTCCACGGTAACGTGATTCGGGATGAATTGGAGAACCGGTGGATGATTGGTTGAAGATTCATCGGCGAACGTAATGGTATATTCATCGGTAGTATTTGCGTCAAAAAGATTCACATAATAGTTCCAGCTATGGTCAGGATTCCTGGTTTTCGACAGCCATACATTTTGAGGTTTTATGGTTTTTCCGTCTGATCGAACGGCGCCTGAGATTATTTTCTGGCCATTGAAAGGATCCGAAAGCCGAACGTACAAAAAGCCCGTGGTGACGGGCACGTTAAGCGTGTATTCGGTTTCTGCTCCATTGCTCTCCCCGGGTGTGAGGGTTGAAGATGACGACTGATCCACCACTTCTGTGTCGATACTGTCTGATTCGTATACCCTGAAAACATCGCCGTCTTTTGCCAGGAAATCGCTGATAGAGTCTCTTCCGGGAAGATCAACCAGTACGTCCCTGACGAGGAAGTGGGTATTTGCCGAATCGATAAGAGAGGTCAGTTCCCCTCCCAGTTCATCGGAGTGGGAGAACTCGGCAGAAAAATCGACAAATCTTCCCGAAAGCGTACATGTCATGGCCCAGCGGGCAACTCCGGACGAACTTGGTTCGATATCACCAAAATCAGCCAACAGGCTCTTTTGGGCTGACTCGCCGTTTACTTCGCAACTATCGATAACAAAATCGATCAAAAGCCCCTGCTCGTTGTCCACTATCTTCGGCTGGGCTGAATCTATTTTCAGGTTCCTTGCGATTCCCGAGCCGTTGTTTCTGACTCGAACCCCGAGAGAAAACGGAACCGGTGGCTCAATCTCCTGGGTAAAGGCATCGTCGCCGTAGACCTCTGATGGAAGAAAATAGTCCAGAACAAGTTCAGGCATTGGCTTGACATAGATGTAATCGGGAGTTACCTCTGTTGTATTCTCTTCTCCGCCGACGGTATAACTCAATGTGGCGCCAACGTAATAAAGTTTTCCCTGTTCAATCCCGTCAGATGCCCCCGGGGAAGGGATAATGAGCCAGTGAATATCCGCGGAGGTTGAAGGAGCGACCGATCCGGACCCGCTGACATCATCAATATTGTCCATGGAATCAAGCCTGATGAAGAAAACGGCATCAGTGTTGTCAGGATCGGAACTTGCCAGAACGCTGTTTCCGTCCGCGTCCGAAAAGATAACATCCACCGATACATTTTCCAAGGGAATACCGGAAAGACCGTTGTTTATGCGCATATGAGCATCAAAAGCCTGCCTCTCGAGCGTTATTTCCTGGCGAATTTCTATTTTGACCCGTGCGCATAGTGAATCGTCTGCAGCATACCCAGGAACAGGAGAAAGCCAGGAGAAGGCCATAATCGCAAAAAGTAGCGACACGATACTTCCAATCAGAGGGACTGATTTTGTCATATTTTCTCTCCGTTCAAATATACGAGATGTACCGGTCTACCGGCAGTTTAGGATTATCGAGGAATGGCAAATATGTTATGAGCATCTGTCGTTCCCCGCGTTTCACTGATTCATTGCAACCCTGAGGTTGTTGGTATTGCACTTAAATCTTTGGAACTGGCAACTATTGTTCCTAGATGGCGCTTCAATAATCCTCATGGCAATGTAATTCGAGCCACTTCGCACGAAGACCCGATTGGAGGGATCCGCAGTTTGCCATTTGCCATCCAGATAAAATTCTCCCCAGTTGTGATAATCCCCGGGCTTGAGAACGGCGTTTCCCCTGCAAATGTAGCCACCCATGCATCTTGCCGGGATACCGGCAGCCCTGCAAAGAGCAACAAAAAGGTACGTGAACTCGGTGCAGTCACCCTTCTTGTGGAGCAAGGCGTAGAGCGCACCGCGAGGCTTACTTAAATAACCGGTGTAGCGAACATTCTGACTAACCCACCTGAATATATTTTTTACGGAGCTCTCAGGACTTCCGGTACTTAGCTTCCTGGAAAGCTCCAGTATTCTGTGATCGTCGGATTCTATAAACTTTTCCGGTACGAGGTATGGCGAAAGGTCAGGTTCTTTAAAAGGAACTAGCCCGCTTGAAATTTTGAGAGTATTAACTAACTAGTGATTTATCTCAGTATATGTTATACTCCTGCTAGAAAAAATTTTGCAGGAGGTGAACAATGAACCCCAGTTGCCCAAAATGCAAGTGCTTGGAGACAGTTAAGAACGGTTTTCTTTGCAATAGGCAAA
>JALXAI010000420.1 GCA_026992215.1 Desulfobacterales bacterium
TGCTTCCGTGCATTGGGCATCACGGGAAATTATCCGTAAACGGCATTGTTAAAAGCCACCACAGGGCTTTTGCCCCGATCTGTCACCGGGTTTCGGGCACAGGACCAGGCCAGCGTATATCTCTCTAAGCTTTGATGTATCGAGGTCCTGCCCGCATCCGGGTGGTGCCCGCATCTCGACATTGTGAATCCAGGCACACGACCGTGGAGTTGCCCGTGAAATATTTTCCGGCCCGTATTTGTCCCCGGCAACAATGGCATACCCATTGCTACTCATATAGCCTTTGAAATCAAATTTCAAGCGGGTTTCTATCGGCAGAGCGAAACTTTGAACAAAAACGGCAACTTTACTCACGTCGCCTGAAATCTGGCAACAAAATGAAGATTATCTGCATTGGGTTAAATGATCAGGATGCCGCGTCAATTGGCAGAATGGCCGGGAATTACGACATAGAATTGTTGGAGGTGAACAGTTACAACCAGCTTCCCGATATTCTTCGTGATTCGGGAACACCGGATGCTTTTATAATAGAAGAGAGGTCTCTTTCCGGCAAGGGGATGGATCTCGGCCAACTGTTGAGGCTTGATCCGGCGACGTGCCTGGCGCCCGTGTTCTCAATTTTTCCTGATCATCGCGAAAAGAAAGTGGCATACCTGCCCATGGCGCTCGACCGCTCGTGCTCACCGGTACTCGAGCCGGATGCCGTGGAGGGATGGTTCAGGGAGCTGCTGGAGAGAGACTCTTCCGGCGATGCCGCAACGGAGTCCGGGTTCCTGGAACATACGAATATCCTCGAGGTCATCACATCCTTGCATGAATCCGGGCAAACCGGGGAGCTTGTTCTGGAACCTGCCCGGGGGGATGCGGAGAGCAGAATATGGTTCGGGAGGGGAGAAATAATCAATGCCGAGACCCGGGGACTTGAGGGCATTGAAGCTTTCTTCGAGCTCCTGACGTGGAAGGATGGAAGATACCGGTTCAAGGCACATCGTCAGGGTAAAATCAGGATAACCAAGACTTTTCGTTGCCTGTTGAAGGAGGCCCTGGAACTGGTTGCCAGGGCAAGCCTTTTTTGGTCTCTTGTTCCTCATGGTTCCGCCATTCTTTTCAAAACCGAGTCCGAGTCAGCACTGGCGGACAAGGCAGAAAAGTTTTTCCGGGAAAAGGAATATACTTACGATCTTATTGATGGTTTCCGAACAATAGATGACGTATTAAGAGAAAGCCCTCTCTCGAGGCCAAGAGCTCTCTGCTTTCTGGCAGAACTGGTTTCTCTTGGAGACGTGGAACTCAAGCCCGAAGTGTCGAGAATCGCGTACGGAAAAGGTGTTACCCCTTTTGATCGCACCGGGGTTCTTGTTGTTGATGATTCAAAACTTGTTGGCTCCGCACTGGCCAAAATCTTCTCCTCTGATCCCAGGTTTACAACCCTGGGGCAGGCCTTCAACGGCTTGGAGGCCCTGGAGATGATCGAGAAGCTGGATCCGGACGTGGTTACCCTGGACGTGGAAATGCCGGAGATGGACGGGCTTACGGCTCTAAAGCACATAATGGTTAAATTCCCTCGCCCCGTGGTGATGATAAGCAGCCTGACCCAGGAAGGTTCAAGTGTTGCCTTTGAGGCTCTGCGCTATGGAGCGGTGGACATAATTCCTAAACCCTCCCAGGTGAGCGTTGAAGATTTCGAGGCACAAAAAGAGAAAATACGGAGCAAGGTATTCAGGGCATCCAGGGTCAGCGTGGAAGCACTTCATTTCGTCAGAAAAAGGAAAACAACTCGTTCTGGGGATTCAAGATCCTTTCCTGCGAATATTCGTAGGATATATGCCATAGGTACGGGGATGGGCGGTTACAACACGTTGCTCCAGTTAATCCCGTCTCTCCCTGCGAGTGTCCCCGCTTCTTACGTGGTCATGACCCAGATAGATCCCAGGTATATCGGGGCCTTTGTCAGTTACCTGAATGATAACAGCGAGATAAGGGTAGAAGTCGTTGAAGACAATCAGGATATGGAACCTGCTACTTGCTATCTGTGTACCACGGGCAATTTCCTGGTTGTACGGAATAGTGGAAATTCGTGCCGCTTGCAATTTGACGAGGCGGCGGATCCTGATTGCCAAAAAATGTCACTTGACAGGCTTTTTTTGTCACTTGCGGAAAGTCTCGGCGAAAGGGCAGGGGCAGTCATTTTGTCGGGAACCGGAACGGACGGAGTAAACGGGATAAGTTCAATCGCTGATGCGGGCGGAAGTATTTTTGTGCAGAAACCCGAAAGCTGTCTTGAGCCCGAGTTGCCAACGAGGGTTTTGAAGGCAGTTTCATCGGTGAGAATCGTACCTGTGAAGGATATACCCCGGATAGTAGAGGAATCGTGCAGGTAACTTGGAAGAATTAAAACAGGAGATCTTAAATAAATAGATTCAAGCAAAGGAGGTTCAAATGGCACAGGGCACTTCAGCAGCAGCTGCTCTCCCCGAAGAGAGCGTGCAAATAAAGCAGCTGGTAAGTTTTGTTCTGGGGAAAGAAGAATTTGGGGTGGATATCCTCATGGTTCAGGAGATTATTCGCCTGGCAACCATTACTCCCATTCCCAACGCGCCCTCTTTCATCGAGGGAGTGATTAACCTGCGGGGCAAGATAGTCCCCATAATAGACCTGAGAAAACGTTTGAAAATAGAGCGATCGTCACCGGAGAATGCCAAGCACACGAGAATTCTCGTCATCGAAATCGATGGAAACGTAACCGGTTTTGTCGTCGACTCGGTCTCGGAAGTTCTCAAGATCCCGACAAACCAGATCGAACCACCCCCGGAAATCATCGTATCCAGCATAGATTCTGAATACATAGAAGGGGTTATCAAACTCGATCAGAAACTCCTGGTGCTCCTTGACTTCAGAAAAATACTGAGAGTCGACGAACGGAACAAGCTGCGCCAGGTGCACAAAGACTTAAACAGCCAGTGATTATGGAGAATAAAAGAATCTTCAAGGAGGTTAAGATGAAAGGCGTCAACATTTTCAACCGCAGTCTTAAAGCAAAATTCGTACTATTCTTTCTTCTGATCGGTCTGGTGCCGGCAATATTTGTGGCTTTCAGGAGTTATAAAGCTTTCGACAAGGCTACCAAGGAGGCTGAAAGCACCAAGCTGATTCAGCTTGCCGAACAAACCATAGGCAAGGTTGATCTGGCACTCAACGAGCGAGTGGGAGACATAAAAACGTGGTCCAAAACTCAGCTCGTGAAAACAGCCATCGATATCAACGGAGGGCAGGCCGGTTGTGACAGCTTTTTTAAAACCCTTGTTAAAAACTACAACTCCTATGACGTCATACTTCTGGCCAATACCTCGGGCAAGTGTATATCTTCAAGCTTTCCGGCCATTATAGGCATCGACCTTTCCAGGTACGACTGGTTCAAGAAGGCTCTACAGGGCCAGCTGGTGATTAAGGATTTTCACAAGTCCGGCATAGTATCGAAGGTTGACCCCAAAAGTAAAGGCTGGACGGTTACTTTTGCTCTGCCGGTTAAGGTTGACGGGAAAAACGAGGGAGTGCTTGCGACCATGCTCAAATGGTCCTCCATTCAAAACATAATCGACGAGATGAAAGTGGGAAAAACCGGATATGCATACATGACGAACAGAAGAGGGGACCTTATAGCTCATCCGAACAGAAACTACTACGGTGTGAATCTTGCCACCCAGCTTCATCTTCCCCAGCTGGCCAAGGCCTTTCGTGAACATGCCAAGGGAAGCATCATATACGACTTTCGAAACGTGAAAACCAACCACATGGACCACAAGCTTGTTGGCTATGCCAGAAGTAGTGGCTACGGAGACTTTAAGGGGCTCGGGTGGACCGTTGGTCTTGGGGCTGACACCAGGGAAGAATTCGCTCCTGTTCTTGCACAAATCAAAGAGATGAAAATCACGACCATCATCATTGCGGGTGTTGTGGTCGTCCTGGGAATATTGATAGCAATAAGCCTGGCGCGACCCATCACAAGGGTCAGCGACCTTATGACGCAGGTTGCGGAAGGTCTTGACTTTACACTGAGAATCGACGTTAAGGGACATGACGAGATCGCAAGGTTGGGGCAGGCTCTGAACTCGCTTCTCGAAAAATTGCAGGATACCTTCGGCACGGTTATCAAGAGCAGTGATACGGTAAGCTCATCCGTTAACAAGGTTAAGGAAACTTCCGAGAAGATCGTTACGAATGCTTCAGCCCAGGCGGAGA
>JALXAI010000421.1 GCA_026992215.1 Desulfobacterales bacterium
GCAGAATCGACGAATGGTCTATTCTGCAGAAGCACATTCCCAACAACCAGGTAGTATTCAAACTTTGCGACCAGCTGGAAGGAAAAAGTGAAGAAATAAAACTCAATGCCAATGAATGGCGAATACTCTCTCTCGTAGATGGTAACAGAACCCTGGAACAGGTGGTTCAGGACAGCGGCTACGACGAGTTTGCCGTTTACAAGATAATTCACTCGCTTATCGCTTCAGGCCTGATTGAAAAAAGTGACGAGATTGCCCCGGGAGAGCAAGGCGGGGTGGTTGACTACTCGGGAATCATTACCGTTTACAACGACATCCTGGAGATAATGCATGAAAACATGGTTGAAGACCTGGGGGTGCGATTCTACGCATTTTTTGACCAGGCTGTTCGCAAGCTTCCCAAGGACAGTAAGGCACTGCTAAAGGGCTATGACTTCAGCGTGGGTAGCAAGGTTAATATCCAGAGGATGTCGGATTACGCAAGCAGTCTGGGTAGCTTCGAGGAAGGGAAAAAGCTCATTTTTAATACCTTCAATACCCTTTTTAAAAACCTGATAAACCTTGAGCTTGAAGTCCTCGGAATAAAGGCGGTTGAGAGAACCATAAAGGAAATAGAGACGACTCTGGCATACGTGAAGAAATATCAGAAGAGCTCGTCCCTGAAATTGCAGGTGGTAAGCGAAATCACGAAGATCCTGGTCGATTTCAAAAAGAGGACCCCGGTACAGGCCGGGAACAAAGCACTGAAGAAAAATACGACGGTAAAGAAAAACAAGCCTGAAGGTAAAAAGAAGGGAAAGAAAGGATTGTTTTCTTTCATAAAGAAATAAAGGGCGGGCAGGTTGTCGGGATATGCCGTTTTGTTGTTATGTCAGGACACGAAACATATTCCTGAAAAACTGGTTCCTTTTTAAAAGAGGTAGCTGAAATGGAAGTTAGTGGGTATGTATTCAACATTAATGATGTCGTTGTTAAGCTCTTCATGCTTGTAATTTATGGCATCATTGCATTTATCTTCATGAAGGCGCGAAAAAATTTCAGCGGGGGGAAGATTGCGCAGGTAAGCACATTGATTGTCATTATGATTCTTTTGTTTGCCGTCTCGGACCTCGTCTATTTTTTGATTCCGTTTATAGGCCAGGCGTTTACGGTGGCACTTTCGACGATTTTCAGGCTGATTGGGCTATGTGTGCTCGCTTTCGGCGGAGTCAGGTTGGTTACCATTTGATGTTTAATATCTCTTGAGAAAATATCGCTTCGATTGTATATTAACGTCAACCGTTAGACCACTTTCCAGTAAACGTGTCTTATCTCTATAGACTCCTGCATGACTTTGGAGGGATTGTCAGGGCAATGTTGAAACCGGTCTTTGTAATCGCCAGGGACATACCGGATCTGTGGTACCAGCTGGTACGAAAAGCCGTGGAGGAAGGCAGGGAGTACCGGGTTACTGCCGGCAGCACGCCTACAAAACGGTGGGAGCTCGATTTCGTTTCAGCCCAGATTACTCATCCGGGCACAAGACCTCTTGAACCGCAGATCCCTGAAGGACTGGGGATCCCAAATCCCATCGACCAGGGCTATCTTGAGTCGTACCTCCCGTATTACATGACAGATGTTGCGCAACCGGGGGAACATTATACATACGGAGAGGATCTGTGGTGGCAGATTGAATGGGTGATAGACTATTACAGGAAAAACGGCCCGGGCACCAAACACTGTTACATGACAGTGGGGCGTCCCGAAAGCCTTTATTTCTACGACGACACTGTCGACTACAAAGAAAAAATAGTAGTAACCGACCGGCAAAGTGGAAAAACGATCAGGGAACGCACCATCGATAATCTTTTTAACAGGGAGCATCCGGGAACTACCCAGTGCCTGCGGGGAGTTGACACGGCGATCAAGTTCGGGAAGTTGCACTTCAGCATTCATTTCAGGAGCTGGAACCTGTGGAATGGTTTACCCGCCAACCTCGGGTGCCTGCAGCTGGTAAAGGAATACATGGCTCAGCAAATCGGGGTGGAAGACGGCGAAATGTTCATAACCTGCCTTAAGCTCGGTCTTCAGGAATCCGTGTTTGATCTTGCAAAAATGAGATTGTACCTCGAGGAAGTGACAAACAAGCGGGTTGATGAATGAGTTTCCGGGTATTTTGAACGACGAGTCCAAGACTGAAGGGAAGGATGTTCGATGCCAATAAAAGTAAGGGAAATTATGTCTCCGGATCCCGTGGTTTTAACCGTTGATGACGAGCTGTCTCTTGCCCATGACATTATGAGCCTGGGTAGAATAAGACACCTGCCCGTAGTTGAAGGCTCAAAGCTTGTGGGGATAATAAGTCAACGGGACCTCTTCAAGGCTTCCCTGGCTTCGGTCCTGGATGATGATTACGACAAGAACAGAGAACATCTCAAATCCATAAAAATTAAGGAAATTATGGTGAAAGACGTAATTTCAGTGGCACCTGACATGAACCTGAGGGAAGCAGGCAGAATCCTTCTCAAAGAAAAAATTGGGTGTCTGCCGGTTGTAGAAAATGACAGATTGATAGGGTTGCTCACCGAGACAGACCTGTTGAGCTTCTTGATAGACCACATCCTGCCTTTCTATGAAAATGGGGACTGAGAATCACGCCATTGGATCAAGTTATACCGACTTGTGGTAATTATTCCAATAATGCGGGAATGATATCGTAAAGTCAGAGTCCTGCCATATGACGCTGTTCATTGACGGTCAAATTGGGGAGGGGGGTGGCCAGGTCTTGAGGACATCCCTTTCGCTTGCCGCAATAACCGGAAAAGACTTTTTTATCGACAGCATAAGAGGAAAGAGGAAGAAACCCGGCCTCCAGAGGCAACACCTTGCCTGTGTAAAAGCGGCTGCAGCAGCCTGCGGAGCCAGCTGCGAGGGGGACACCTTACATTCGCAAAGGCTTGCTTTCAGGCCGGGCAAAATTAAAGCAGGCAACTATTTTTTTGATATTGGCAGTGCTGGTTCATGTTGCCTGGTATTACAGACCGTCCTTCCCATACTTTTTCACGCTGGTTCGAGCTCCAGCGTGGTGGTTTGTGGGGGCACCCACAATCCCATGGCACCCACCGCGGACTTCCTGATCAAATCTTTCCTGCCTGCAATCTCGAGATTCGGATTTCATGCAACCCTTAACCTTGCGCGCCATGGTTTTTATCCTGCCGGTGGCGGAAGAATTGTGGCGCGTGTAAACCCCGTGAAAAGTCTTCCCCGAAAACTGGAAATCATGGAAAGAGGTAACCTTGTAGCTAAAAAAGGAAAAATTCTTCTTTCAAAATTGCCGAAACACATAGCAGAAAGGGAGACAAAGAGCCTTACAAGGCGGGGCTGGTTCAGCCCCGAGGAGGTTGAAACGATTACTGTCACCGATAGCCAGGGAGCTGGCAACGTAGTTAGTGTAATCCTGGACTATGAAAAAATAACCTGCCTGTTTCAGGCAATCGGGGAAAAAGGAAAGAAAGCCGAAAAGGTTGCCTCTGAAGCCCACGAAGCAGCTCTTTTTCATCACAAAACTAAAACGCCGGTTGAAAAATACCTTGCGGATCAACTCCTTATCTATCTCGCGCTTGTCTCAGAAGGCTCCGTCCTGACAAGCAACGTTTCCCTTCATTCGGAAACCAACATGATGATAATTGAAAAATTCCTTCCCGTGACGTTCAGGACCGCCAGAACTTCGGGGGGATGGCACATTACATGTTCCAGGGCTTAACAGGAGCAACGCAGCCCGGCAGGTGCACAAAGGCTTTCTTCTGTTCGGGGGGTAACCGGTGTTTTATTTTCCCGCCCTCGTAAACCGGGGGCGGGCTTTGGCCGGAGTGTTTTCGTTTCAGAAACCGAAGGGCGTTTTCCCAACGGGGAATTCCGGAGCCGGAAATGGACGTCGCTCCACCTTCCTGGCACATTCGGGGCAAACTATCTCGGCAAGCTCCTGGCCACGGGGCTTATAGACTTTCCTCGCCATGTGTTCCAGGTATTTCCTGGGCGCAAACGGTTTTCCGCACTTACTGCATTTTTCCAGCTTGAACCTCGCCAGAATCTGCCCCCACTTGTAGATGATTCTCTCGTTTCCCCGGTCTTCCATTTTCAGGGCACCGGTAGGGCATACCTGAACACACGAACCACATCCTATACAGTACTCCGATAGCCTGTCGAAGTCCGTGGTAACAGTGCGCTGGTAACCTCTATTTACCCAGCACAGCGCATGGGCTCCTATCTGGTCTCTGCATACCCGCACGCAACGTCCACATCGAACGCAATCATCAAATTCCTCAGCATGGAACCTGCTGGTTACCACACCTATTTTTTTGGCCAGATCTAGCAACTCCTTACTGTAAGGGGTTCTTGCAAGAAGAAGCTCCATAAGTACGCGACGGTTTCTCTGAATTCGCTCGGTATTCGTCTCGACAATCAGTCCCTCCCTGACTTCCTGAATACAAGATACCCTTATGGAATGGCGTATTGACCCACTGACTTCAACAATACAGAGCCTGCACGTTCCCTCCGGTTCCAGGGCGTCAAGGTAACACAGGGTAGGAATGAATATGCCTTCTTTTTTTGCCACTTCGAGAACTGTCATTCCTTCGGGAGCCTGGATTTGTCTCCCATCTATTGTAATATTCACCTTTGAAGCCATTTGGCAATCTCCTACATCTTCATTACAGCACCAAACTTACAGTGTTCATAGCACATCCTGCACTTGATGCACTTGCTCTGATCTATAAAGTGAGGTTCTTTTTTCTCACCGGTTATTGCACCCACGGGACAATTTCGCGCACACATGGTGCAACCGGTACATTTGCTTTCATCAATGACAAATGTCGTAAGTTCTCGACAAACGCCCGCAGGGCACTTTTTGTCAAAGATGTGGGCTTCATACTCGTCCCTGAAATAGCGAAGAGTGGAAAGAACGGGATTTGGAGCAGTTTTGCCGAGCCCGCACAGGGAGGTGTCAATTATAACTTCTGATAGTTCCTCAAGAAGTTTTAAGTGCTCTGCCGTTCCTTTCCCCTCGGTTATGTCCGTGAGGAGACGAACCATGTGGTAGAGACCTTCCCGGCAGGGAGTACACTGCCCGCATCCTTCATCCACGCAAAACTGTACAAAGTACTTGGCAACGTCCACCATACAGGTGTCTTCGTCCATGACGATCATTCCACCGGATCCCATTATTGATCCGGCCTTACTCAGGTTTTCAAAGTCTACCGGGAGATCAAGCAAGCTTGCGGGTATGCAACCGCCGGATGGCCCCCCGGTCTGTACTGCTTTAAATTTTTTCTTTTTTGGTATGCCACCGCCAATGTCAAAAATTATCTCTTTGAGCGGGATCCCCATGGGAACTTCGACAAGTCCCGTATTGTTGATTTTACCGACCAGAGAGAAAATCTTTGTCCCTTTACTCTGTTCACTTCCGATGCTCGCATACCACTTTGCTCCCTTGTTGATAATCAGCGGCACGTTGGCCCAGGTTTCGACGTTGTTAAGATTACTGGGGCGTCCCCAGAGACCCCGATCCGTGGTGTGCACGTACTTGGGACGGGGCAGTCCCGGCTTATCTTCAATAGACGTCATAAGCGCCGTGGATTCCCCGCACACGAAGGCGCCGGCACCAAGCTTTATCTCTATGTCAAAGTCAAAGTCCGAGCCGAAAATGTTTTTTCCCAGAAAATTTCTCTCCCGGGCCTGGTCCAGCGCGAGTCTCAAGCGATCCACCGCCAGCGGATACTCGGCACGTATGTATACAAAGCCTTCGTGGGCACCGATGGCGTAAGCACCGATGATCATGCCTTCGATAACGGAATGAGGATTACCTTCAATAATTGACCTGTCCATAAAAGCGCCAGGGTCGCCTTCGTCAGCGTTACAAAGAACATACTTGATATCCCCGGCAGCCCTTCTGCAACTCTCCCACTTGATACCCGTTGGGAACCCACCGCCACCGCGGCCCCTTAATCCGGAATTCTTGATCTCCTGGATTATTTCCTCGGGTCCCATTTCAAAAAGGGCCTTCTTGGCTGCCTTATATCCCCCCGTTTCAATGTATTCATCAATCGATTCCGGATCGATTAAACCACAGCTGTGCAGAACTATCCTCTGCTGCTTGGTATGGAAGGCATGATAATCGTCCTTTACCAGCCACTTTTTCACCGGCTCCCCACCCACAAGGTGTTCTTCAACTATCTTCCTGGCCTTCTCAGGGGTCACAAACTCGTAGGTTACCACATCGTCGCCCACGGCCACGTCAACAAGAACATCCTTGGCACAAAACCCCCTGCATCCCACTTTGTGGGTCCTGGCCTTGAACTTGGCCGTGATACCGTGCTCCTCCAACGCCTCCTCAAAAGCCTCAATGACCTGGTAACCTCCCGCAGCGATCCCTCCGGTCCCCGTACAAACACTTATTACGATCTCTTTATTATTTGTAGAACCCATATGCCAAAACCTTAAGAGTTGGATTGTTAATAGGTAAGTTGTTTAAGTATCCCCAACGACTGCCAAAATTGATTACGATTGTTATACTATTCCTTGTTGTATTTTGCCAAAATTGAAGACATTTCTTTAGGCGTAACTTTTCCATATGTTTTCTCATCCACTACCACGGCGGGTGCCAGGCTACACGCGCCGATACACCGCACCTCCTCAAGGGTAAATTTCATATCATCGGTGGTTTCCCCTACGTCAATATTCAGCTTCATTTTGACTTCGTTGATAACCTTTTCTGCTCCCTTTACGTGGCACGCGGTACCCAGGCAGACACAAATGACATGCTTGCCTTTGGGTTTCAGGCTAAACCGATTGTAAAAGTTTACGATGCTGTAAATCTGGGTAATTGGTACTCCGGTTCTTTTGGATATGTAGCGAAGCTCTTCTTCCGGCAGGTAGCGGTAATGATTTTGTACTTCGTGAAGAATCGCGATAAGGTTACCTTTTGTCTGCGGAAATTTCGCGAGAATGGAATCAATAGTTTCTATGTCTAACATCGCCCACTCCTGACTCTTTTGAAGGCGGATATATTAACTGTCTCTCGCCGCGGCCGGCACCAGGCATTTTAAGCACCGGCCCGGGAGAGAACATGACTATCATGGGCAAGCAAATCCTCATGACCAGGATAATGCGACACCCGCGTCATCTATTCCAGTATCGCTGCTCCCTTGGTAGATGCCATGGCTGTAGCATAACGTACCCGCTTAACCGCAGGTATTTTCTCGGTCAAATTAAACGTTAGACAGTGTGTCGTGCACACGGTAACGCATGCGGGTTTCAAGCCCTGATCCAGCCTGTCCATGCAATAATCACATTTTACTACTTTTCCGATGTCAGGATTCCACTGCGGAGCACCCCAGGGGCATGCTGCAATACACGTTTTACAGCCTACGCACAGGTCATGATCAACGAATACAATCCCGTCCTTGGAACGTCTCTGCATGGCTCCCGTGGGGCAGGCGGCCACACACCACGGGTTCTCACAGTGAAAGCACGGCATAAATATGTACGACGCCCTGGGCCTTTCGTTGAAAAATTTAGGCCCAATGGTAATCACCTGGCAAGGGCGAGCTCCGGGCGGTAAGCCCTTGTTTACCTTGCATACAATCTCGCATGAGTGACACCCAATACATTTTTGTTGATCCTGCAACATAAAATATTTGCTCATTGCTCTCCTCCGGATATATTTGAAACAGAAACTGAACTCATCACTAATAGTATCGTCTGTCACGGAGCTTCCGAAAGCTCAACACCCTACTCCGGCCTTTTTACCGTGACAAACGTATCATGCAATGCAGGGCTACCCCCAATTTTGTCGATTATATTTTCCTGTAAAACAGCGTCGCTTACTCCCTTCTTGTATGATCTCCTGGCCAGCTTGGCTTCATGTCCAAATCCGTGCAGCATAAACGCGGCCTCGGGATGAATTAGATCACTTACTTTCACGGCAATTTTCCCCGATCCAACTCTCGAGCTTACTTCTACAATGTCACCGTCCTTAATGCCCAGTTCTTTGGCACGCTTGTCATTTATCCATAGTACGTTCTCGGGACACAGTTCATTCAGGTAGGGGTTGTTCTGGGTGGAAACGTGAGTATGCAACGCCAAACGACCAACAACCAGCCTGAACTGATCCTCGGACGGACTCGGCACCGGTTCGTATTCGGGGAACGATTCGAATCCGGCATCTTCAAGCAGAGATGATTTCAACTCGATTTTTCCGGATGGAGTCTTGAATTTCAGTCCGTCTTTCCTGTCCCATAAAATCTGCTTATCCGTGTACGCCACAAATCCCTTGCTTTCGAAGCTTCCAATTGAAAAGCCGGTACCTTCAAGCTGCCACTTGACCAGATCTTCCATGGTTTCATACGGGAAGTATTCCCCTATTCCGAGACGTTCTCCTATTTGCTTGAGAATTATCGCGCCTTCCCGGGTGTCATACCTTGGTGGTACAGCCTGGCGCCTGAGGAACATTTGCGGCTTCAAGCCGTTTGCCTGCTGTATACAATCGGTTCTCTCGAAATACGTCGATTCCGGAAGTATAACATCCGAGTACCAGGCAATGTCGCTGTAGTTAATATCAATTGCGACCACAAGGTCCAGCTTTTCCAGCGCCTTTTTCATCAGGTTCGTATCAGGAATTGACATCAGGGGATCAAAGCGGAATGCAATCAGGGCCTTGATTGGATAGGGATCCTCGTTCAATATGGCGTGAGGCAACATTTGCCCGACACCATGATTGGGGTCCGGCAACGGAAAATCAGGAGTTCCCACCTTGTCAAATCGCGGTACGGAGATTTCGGGAAATTTTTGCTCGGTCAGCTTTCTTGCGGGTTTTCTGCCAACTTCTCCGGGACCTTTTTTGAAGAACAGACCGCCCTTCGCCTCGATAGTTCCCATTAACACGTTTAGCATGAGGATCGACCTTCTAAGGTAGATCTCGTTAGCGTGACTTGCCCCGCGGTATCCGTAATGGAAAACTACCGAGGGCTTATCCATGCTCATTTCTCGCGCCAGCTCCACGATTTCGTTGGCAGGAATCCCTGTCTCTTTCTCCGCCCACTCCGGTGTGTACGGATTTACGAAATCCTGCAATTCTTGCAGTCCCAGCACCCACCTGTCCACGTATTCCGCATCGTATAACCTTTCTTTCAATATAACGTGTAAAAGGGCATAGTTAAGCGCAAGGTCAGTGCCCGGCCGAATCATCCAGTACCTGTGAGCCTTGGTTGCCGTAACAGTTACCCTCGGATCTATATACGTTAACTTTGCTCCATTTTCCAGAGCATGCATGAGGTTATTAACCTCCTTCACGGATACCGACTCAAAAATGTTTCGGCCATAGAGCACGATATGCTTCGTGTTCTTGTAGTCGATACCCATCTGACCGTCAGTGTAACCGAAAAGGGACCTGCAAGCGGTATTTACCGATCCCTTGCAAAGCGCATCGTGGGTAAAATGGTTCGGAGATCCAAGCGCCTTAAGAAAGGTCTTGCTTACGTGAGTCGCAAGGTTGGTGCGTTCACCGAGAACAACACTCTGCGGGCCGTATTCATCGATGATGGCCTTGAGCTTTTCAGCCACAAAATCGAGCGCCTTATCCCAGCTGACACTCTTCCAGTGGCCCTCGCCCCTTTCTCCTACCCTCAGCATGGGTCCCTTGACCCTCTGGTCGTCGTACAACAGGGAAATCCCCGCAGACCCCCTGGGGCATAAACTTCCTTCCATCCCCGGCACATGAGGATTGCCTTCCACCCACTTGACCAGGCCTTCTTTCACCACAATCCTGATCGGGCATCGAATCGAGCACATAAAACACAAACTGTATACTTCTTTCTCCATGTTTGCCTCCCTATAAATGATTTCTTTAGATTAAAACCCTGGAAACTATTTAGAACGGAGCCCTACTCCTAACACTTGACTGCACTCTCCACCTCATTGCCATGAACATACTACAAGTTCACTCGATGCTCAAGCCTTTAAATGAGCACACCACAGACTTGGGAGTAATAAAAACAAAACATGTATGTTAAACCGCTGTCCTTTTCAGGCTTAGGTGACCGATCAGGGTCAGGGAAGGCCTTATAAGAAAGCCATGCGTGATATCCCAGTTTTTGTGAAGCAAATATCATGCCCCCCAGAGACTATTTCCCCGCCCAGCACCATGCATTTACCTGCCGGACTTATAACTTACTATATTTACGCGGGAAACCGGGCTTATGTAAGACGCGGAAATCTTTATATCTTTTATGGCATAAGACCGATACCGTTCCTCGCTTGCCCGGTGTCACCCAAAACAAGGGATATAGTGCAAAAAAATATTGCACCCGCACACAGATCCTTCCCGGCAAAACCAGAGACAAAGCGAAAATTATCACAAATTCGCTCCACTTGTTACATGCAATAAATTTTTGCATGCGCCCGGTTTGCATAGTCATCCCTGATGATGTAAACTGACTATATACCACATTAATTGTGAAAATAGTACTTTCGTTTCAATTATTTAAGCAAGTTTTCAGGAGAGACACAGTTGGCTGGAACCACTTTAATAGCGGAAATTGCAGTTTTCCTGCCGCTTGATCATACTCTTCATTACCTGGTACCACGTGTTCTCGGTGGAACGATTAAGCCGGGTCAGCGGGTTTTGGTACCGGTAAGGAGACGCAAACTCGTAGGCGGGCTGGTCATGTCGGTTTCTTCTTCCATCCCCTCCGATATGCCGGTATCGCTCGAAGACCTGAAGCCCATCACTGCCCTGATTGATGACGTCCCCGTCCTGCCCGGCAAAATGATTCCTTTCATAAGATGGTTATCATCTTACTACTTCTATCCTGTCGGGGAGACGGCAAACGTTGTCCTGCCGGCTGGTCTGCGCGTTGTAACCTCCCTGAAACTCGTGGTGACGGAAAAGGGACTGGCGTCGGTGGGGAAAGGCGTTTTGAGCGAGACTGAAGAGAAAATTATCACAACCATACTTGATCTCGGTAATCCGACCGTCTCCAGGCTTGTCAGGGCCCTCGAGATCCCCAACTGTTTCAAGTACATAAACCGAATGAGACAGAAAGAATACATCACGACCCTTGAAACGGTTAAAAAGGAAAAACATCAGGGAAAAACTATCAAGTTTGTAATCGCCAGAACAAACAACCCCGATTTCTCGGGGATCAAGTCGGAAAAACCGGGAAAACTATGGGCGCTGATCAGTAACAATCCCGGGGGAATCCGGCTTGCGGAACTCACCAGGCAAATTCCAAATGCCTATTACTGGGTAAAAAAACTGGAAAAGCAGGGGATTGTGACCGTTGAAACAAGGAAGGTGGCTGAAACGATATTCGATGAAGAAGACCTGGACAAAAGCGCTAAAAGGATTGTACCCACCGATGCCCAGCAAAAGATAATTGATGAAGTCTCCAAACGCATTATCGACAGATCCTACCAGGTTTTCCTGCTTCACGGAGTTACCGGCAGCGGAAAAACGGAAGTCTACAACAACCTCGTGGGTGCCGCTATAAACCGGGGACGCCAGGTACTGCTCCTGGTGCCCGAAATAGCTCTAAGCACACACCTTGAAAGAATCCTTTTCAACAGATTCGGCGCAAACGTAGCAGTACTCCACAGTGGCCTTACTCCCCGGGAAAGGTTTACCCAGTGGAAAGGGATACTGGAAGGTCGGTTCAACATCGTGGTCGGTGCCAGATCAGGAGTTTTCGCACCCCTGGACAAACTCGGGTTGATTATAGTTGATGAAGAACAGGATTCCTCGTTCAAGCAGGACAGCGGATTAAGATACCATGGCAGGGACACCGCCATTGTGAGGGCGAAAATGGAGAATATCCCCATTGTTCTTGGTTCCGCAACTCCCAGCCTTGAATCTTACCACAACGCCCTGCTCGGAAAGTATCGACTTCTTGAGCTTCCCGAACGAATCCACAAGCGCTCCCTGCCTCAGGTGGAAATAATAGACATGAGACGGGAAGGACGGAAAACAACCATTTTCTCAAGAAAACTCCTCGAGGAGATTAACGAAACCCTGAACAGAAAGGAGCAGGTGCTTCTGTTTCTGAACAGGCGAGGGTTTGCCACGTTCCTTATCTGCGTGGTTTGCGGTGAAGTCGTAAAATGCAGCAGGTGTTCCATCAGCATGACGTACCATAAAAGAACCCATGACCTGAGATGTCACTATTGCGGGCTTGCACGACCCGTTGTGGAAAAATGCGAAAAGTGCGGCAACCCGACCGTGAAGTTCTATGGGTTTGGCACGGAGAAAATCGAGGAAGAATACAGAAAAAATTTCCCGAAAACACGAACAAGACGCCTTGATTCCGATTCCGTCAGAAAGAGGCGCTCTTTCAGGAAGATCTTCCGGGAAGTGAGAGAAAACAAGATCAACGCCCTTATAGGCACACAGATGCTTGCAAAGGGTCACGATTTTCCGGGGATAACCCTGGTGGGTGTTGTTTCCGCTGACACCACGCTGCAGCTCCCTGACTTCAGGGCAAGCGAAACGACTTTCCAGTTACTCACCCAGGTGGCTGGCAGAGCCGGACGAGGGCAACATCCGGGAAAGGTGCTTATCCAGACATACAACCCTTACCATTACGTGTTCCATTACGTTCGAGATCACGACTACAAAGGATTTGCGATGGAAGAACTGAAGCTGCGAAAACAGCTGAATTATCCGCCATACTGCCGATTGACCAGGATCCTGGTCACGGGCGACTCGGACAGGAAAGTAAAGGACACTGCAAAAAGGATCGCTTCCGAAGGGATAGGGCTGATCAAAAAAAGCAGCGAATTTTCAGCCGTCAACATACTCGGGCCAGCAGAAGCGCCCCTTTACCTGGTAAAAAACCAGTTCAGGTGGCACCTGTTTTTAAGGGCACCGGGCGCGAAGGAATTACAAAAGTTCGCCCGCACGCTTCTGGCTGCTCTCTCTGGGAGACGAAAGCCCAGGGCAGTGAAAGTGGTTGTTGATGCTGACCCTGTTGATGTAATGTAAAATAGGGATTGAATCTTAGTTAGTAGTTGCTTAAAATTAGAACCTGGAACGAATCAACTTTTTTGTTTTGCGGAAGGACATAAAAATGGCCATACTGAAAATAAAAACTTATCCCGACAGCGTGTTAAGGGGTCACGCCAGACCGGTGGATGAGGTTAACAGAGACATCAGGAAGCTTATAGATAACATGGCGGAAACGATGTACGACGCCCCCGGGATAGGACTTGCCGCTAACCAGGTGGGTGAACTGAAGCGGGTAATAGTGATTGATATTCAAAAGGAAGGTGAGTCAACGGGATTGATCGCATTGATTAACCCCGAGATCCTTGAACTTCGGGGAAATATCTCCACGGAGGAGGGATGTTTGAGTGTCCCGGATTTTTACTCCGAGGTAAAAAGAGCCGAGGAAGTTCGGGTGAGAGCCCTGAACCCGGATGGAAAAGAAATCGAGATCGACGCAAAGGGCTTGCTGGCGGTGGTTCTCCAGCACGAGATTGATCACTTGAACGGGAAGCTTTTCATAGACAGGCTAAATCCCATAAAAAGAGAGATATTCAAGCGAAATTGGAAAAAAAAGAAAAAGAAGGGTTAGGTTGGAATTAAAGGTTCCCAGGATTGTCTTTTTCGGGACTCCCGAGTTTGCAATACCTTCTTTGAGGGCCCTGGTGGAAAGGGGATTCCCCGTAGAGCTGGTGGTAACTAGGCCTGATCGGAAAAAGGGACGGGGGCGCAAGCTAAGTGCGCCCCCGGTGAAGGAAGTTGCCCGGGAACTTGGGCTTGAATGCTATCAGCCTGAAAGCCTGAAAGATCCCAAAGCTGTCAAAGAAA
>JALXAI010000422.1 GCA_026992215.1 Desulfobacterales bacterium
ACCGGAGGCTGTCCTGGAGACCGCCTTTCCAGGCCTGGAACCCGCGTTTGTGCGTGGGGCACTTCAAGCAATAGAAAAACGCGCCATCCATTTGAGAAAAGATACATCATCCGGAAAGTTCTTCATACCGGCAAAAACATCCATCGACAGAATGCTCACGAAGGCCGAAAAAGAAATTGATGATCGCGCGATTTTTGATTTCATCGCCGCGCGGTGCCGCGAAATATTTGGCAGGATTAGCGATTTTGACGTATTTACGGGCGTCGAAAACCCAGGTGACATAGAAGACAAGCCGGCGAAACCCAAGCTGGCATTTATCGACAGCAAGGTTCAACAGCTCAGCCTCAGGGCTGTTTATGAATCTGCCGGTAAATCACCCCGAATATATAAGAACCTGATTTTCCTTGTCGTACCCCGAACCGCAGAAGTGGAAGAAGAAAGAACAGCCGCCGCGAAAAATCACCCGTCCTTGGAAAGAAAACGGTTAAAAGCTGCCGCAAGATCATATCTTGCCTGCAAAAAGCTACTTGATTCCGCCGGTAAATCCGACACACCGGGGGCGCCGGAAAATATTAGTGCGATAAGAAGGCTATGCAGGGAAAAGAAGGACGACCTGGACGGGAAAATTCTTACTCTTTATAACTGCGTATGGTACGCAGGAGAAAATCACAAGCTCGTAAAAAAGAAAATCAGACCGGCGGGAAGTACCCAAAAGGAAGTTATCGGGGAAACAATCCTGAGAACCCTTATCAAAAACGGAAAACTGCTGAATTCTGAGGCAGCTACTGATCCCGAAACGGTCAAACAGATGGCGGAAATCTTTTTTAGGAGCAGCGAGGCAATATCCATCCGAAAAATAAAAGAATCCTTCCGTCGCGAGAAAGGCTGGCCCGTGTGTCTCGATGACAAAGTACTTGGCGCCCTGGTGCGAACGGGCATAAGGGAGGGGATCTGGGGTATCTATGAAGAGCGAATGATAGGACTGATTCCTGATGTTTATATCTGCACAGACGGGTGTGAATTCCCCTTTCCGGAAGACAAAAAGATTCCGGATGACTGGTTTGTCATAAAATCAGAGGCGGTGAAAGAGCGCGGGTGGCTCCCTGTGGCTAGAATGCGAAGAAAAACCAGGTCAGAAATGAGCCTCCGGGCAAAAAGCCGGACACGCAGACAATGGTGCACGCTCGTCCTCGAGAACCCCTACGCGGTAGTCAAGTTGCTTTTCAGGCTCGATTCTTACATCAAAAGGGGCATAAAGTCACGTATAACCAGGATAGAACTCAAGAACCTGAAATTAAAGGGTAACACCAACCTTAACCTGTCTCTGGAAAACATCGATTCGGGGGCCATACGCCAGGTATCTGAACTATTCGCAAATTTGAGCACGAAAGTGATAGTTGACCACCCTTCGGCAAGCTCAGGACAGCGCTCGGCCGAGGCACTTCTGGAAATCAAAAGTCCACCTGCCGGATGCATCCTCGCCGAATCAATGAAAGAACTTGGAGCCCGTGTGAAACTTCCTAAAGGTGATACTTCCGCAGGGAGAACAATGGGGAAAACTATAGCCCGCAGGGCGGAAGCAGCGTCTGCGGCTTGACGGGCAGAAGCGTCAATAATGTACGAAAATTTCCCGCTAAGGCCATTTTCGCATACTCGGGAAAATCACGGACGGCTTCTCTCCTCTTTTACGCGGCACAGCATTCGGTGCATAACATGACGCCCGAAAAGCCTTTCAAACTTTCTCTGTGCTCCGGTTTTATTCCGGCAACCTGGCATTGAACTCCTTGAGAACCCTTTTTACGAGCCTCATGTGGACTTCGTTCACCTCCTCGTCGGTTAAATTGCGATCAGGTGCCCTGTAAGTCAGCCTGTAACCGACGCTTCTTTCGCCCGGAGACAGCTTTTTCCCCTCGTAGACGTCGAAAATGGCCACACTTTCGAGGAGTGATTCCCCGGCAGTGAGGAGAAAATCTACTATGGCCTGTGCCGGAACGTCCCTGTCGATGACAACTGCCAGGTCTCGAGTGACGAACGGGAATCTCGGGAGAGGTTTGAACTCGATTGAGACACTGCTTATACCGTGCAACAGGTCCACGGAGAGTTCAAAAACGTAAACCGGAACCTTTACGCCGAATTCTTCGGCCACATCGGCCCGCAGCAGCCCCACGTGCCCGAGTAATTTCCCTTCCACTTCTATGCCGGCAGCTTCCGCTTCATCCAGGTAAGGGGGGATGTCTTGCGAAAGGTATAAAGGTTCAAGCTTAAGGGCGTCAAATATACCTTCCAGCACTCCCTTTATATCGTAGAAGTCAACGGCGCTTTCCCTGTCATACAAAAGGGAGGCGGACCGGGATCCAACCATACATCCTACCAGGTAGTAGGGTTCCGAGGGCAGCTCTTTTCCTTCCCGGGGGACAAACACCTTGCTGAGTTCGAATAATCTCAGCGTTTCGTTTTTCCGATAGATGTTTCTTCTCACGCTCTCTATAAGACCGGGCAAAAGGGTTGTTCGCATCACCGCCTGCTCTTCGCTGAGCGGGTTTTTTATCCTGACGAGATTATGGTGATAGTCGCCTTCGGGAAAATTGAGCTTTCTTATCGATTCTTCCGAAATAAAGGAATAAGTCACCAGTTCCGAAAATCCAAAGCCTGCCAGTATGTCTGCAAGGCGGTTTCTGAAAAGAAGAAATTCGTCCGGTTTAGGGGTATCAAGAGGGGCAACGGGAGTAGATGCCGGTATGTGGTCGTAGCCTTTCAGACGCGCTATCTCCTCAAAAAGATCTACTTCCCTGGTTAAATCACCCCGAAAAGACGGAATGTCAACTTCAAGCCTGTCGTCATCAATAACTTTCACCCCGAGTTCTATCGAGCTCAATAACTTCTTCGCTTCATCGACCTTCAGCGCCGTTCCCAGAAAAGCGCTTGCCCTGCCGGTACTCATGGTAATTTTGACCGGTTCAAAAGGCTTCGGGTACTGGTCCACGTAGCCTGTTGCCAGGCGACCTCCTCCCACTTCCAGCATAAGTTGAGCTGCCCTGTCGAGCGCCCTGATAACACCGTCGGGATCCACCCGACGTTCAAAGCGATAGGATGATTCCGTGCTTATACCCAGCTTTTTGCCGGTACGACGAATGGAATACGGGTCAAAAAAAGCGCTTTCGATCAGCACATTGCGCGTGTCGGGCTGTATCTCGGAATTTTCTCCACCCATTATGCCAGCGAGCGCCACCCCTTTTTCTCCGTCACATATGAGCAACATGTCGCTGTCCAGGACCCGTTCCACACCGTCCAAGGTGACAAATTTTTCGCCGTCCTCCGCCGTTCTCACAACAATCCTGTGTTCATGAAGAAGGTCAAAGTCAAAGGCATGAAGGGGCTGTCCGTATTCCATCAAAACAAAGTTTGTAACATCAACAATGTTATTGATGGAGCGAAGTCCCACCGCTTCGAGCCTCCTTCGCAGCCAGTCGGGAGAAGGCTTGATTTCCACTCCTTCGATCACCCTGGCGGCATATCTCGGGCACCTCTCCGGATCAAGGAGAGTCACCGAGGTCAACGACTCAATGGGAGGCCCCGATTCGTTCAGTTCAAAAACGGGATACTTCACCCTCTTGCCGGTCAGCGCGGCAACTTCTCTGGCAATTCCCAGGTAACTGAGGCAATCTCCCCTGTTGGGCGTTATCGCCACCTCAAGTATCGTATCATCCAGCTCAAGGGCCTCGGCCAGGGGTGTTCCGGGGCTAAAATCTCCTTCAACCACCAGAATTCCGGAATGATCACTGCCGATGTCCAGCTCTTTCTCGGAACAGATCATCCCGTAAGAGACCTCGCCCCTTATTTTGGCCTTTTTTACTTCCATTCCGCCCGGGAGTTTCGCTCCGATCCTGGCAAACGCCACATTTTGCCCGTCGGCAATATTGGGGGCACCACAAACCACAGGAAGTATCTCTTTGCCGTCGTTGACCATGCAAATCTTTAGCTTGTCCGCGTTGGGATGTGGCCTTATCTCCTCAATTCTGGCAACTATCACGTTTTCCAGCTGAGGGTACAGATCCTCCACGGATTCAACTTCAAGCCCCGCCATGGTCAGAAGAGTTGCAACCTCGTCCGGGTTCAATTCAACGTCCACGTAGTCTTTCAACCAATTGAAACTAACCAGCATTGCTACTTCCTGTTCTTAAAGGGAAATAATTTGATCAGGGATCAACTAAAACTGCCGGA
>JALXAI010000423.1 GCA_026992215.1 Desulfobacterales bacterium
AAATATCGAGCCTTGCATCCCGGGTACTTTTAAGCAGAAACTATCGCCTGAATTCAGGCAATTACCCTCATAAGGTTCTTACCCAGTTCAGGATAGACATTCCGGCAACGGAGCTTGATTTTTTGATAAAAGAACTCACCAAAATCGGCCAGGTCAGCCATGATCGGGGTTATGATATTACACCTGGAGATAAGCTTCACATAACCCCCGGTAACAGGTCGCACGTGGTGTTCAGAGTAACGGAAACTACCACATACGGATCAGCAGTGAATCAGTACCATGGAAGAAAAAAAATGGGCCAGGATGTTCATGCCGAAATACCAATGGTCCCTGTCAGTGTGGTGGTAATATCAAAAGGTAAAAAGTAAACTTATCAGGTTTCTTTCTTTCCGGATCGATCTCGGGTTTCTCCCAGCCTAAGCACCCAACCGGCACCATCTCAAAAAGACTGCAAGTTGAGATGGAGAACCGTGGCAGGAATAATCGGCTTTTCCTTATTTGTCTTGTTATACCGGGGTATTTACTATATTATGAAAGCCAGGAGATGATTCCGAAAAGCAGGCGCTTCAGCCTGGTTGCCCGAAAATTAATGGTTTTATCAAGGATTCTGCAGGCTTCATGACACCATGATGCAATTGAATCAGTCCACAAGGTTTGAAAGAGACAGGAAGCTTTTTTTTCTCCTTATTTTTGGTTTTTTTCTGTATCTTGCTTATAAAATTCTCGAGCCGTTTCTTAACACCATCATAATATCGATCCTGCTGGCCACCCTCTTCTATCCTTACTACACGAAGGTCCTTGTGAGAGTAAAGGGAAGAAGAACCATTGCATCGCTCCTTACGTCTTTCTTGATGGTGTTTCTAATTGTCGTCCCAGCAATCTTGATGACAACCGCTCTGATTGAGCAGGGAGTACAGTCGGTTACGCAGATTCAGAACTGGTTGAAGGAAGGGAATTTGCAAAGGATTGAGAAATCTCCGAGGTTCAGGAAATTCAGGCAAATCGCCGAAAAACATCTTGGCTTCATCGATTTCGAGAAGATAGATGTTCAGGGTACCTTGCTCAAGGCAAGCAAGAGTTTCGGGCAGTATCTTTTTAGCAAGGGGGCCGGATTATTAAGCAATGTGGCAGGGTTTTTAATGAGGTTTTTCATTATGATTTTTCTCCTGTATTACCTGCTCAGGGATGGTCCCGAAATGCTACGGAAAATAAAATACCTTTCCCCGCTTCGCCCGGAACAGGAAGACAAAATTTTCGAAAAGATCAAGGCGGTGAGCAGGTCTGCTTTGCTTGGCACCTTCGTAACCGCTATAGCACAGGGGGTCGCTGGTGGGGTTGGACTTGCGATATCTGGAATACCGGGTTTTTTCTGGGGTGCCATGATGGGATTTGCTTCCCTTATCCCGGTGGTTGGAACTGCAATCATATGGATTCCCTCCTGTATATACTTATTGATCATCGGAAAACTCAAGTGGGCGATTTTCCTTGCCTTGTGGTGCGTGGTGATAGTGGGATCACTTGATAATTTTCTCCGTCCTTTCCTGATGAGAGGCGAGGCACAAATGTCTCCCTTTTTCGTCTTTCTGGCAATCATTGGCGGCATTCAGGTTTTTGGCTTCATTGGTATCATCTATGGCCCTCTGATTCTGGGAATATGTGCCGTGCTCATATTTATCTATCAGGTAGAATACGCGGAAATGCTCGGTGATGAGATATAGGCCTGGTATGCGTGGCGTTTCTTCCCGCATCGTTCTCAATATCCCGATTGAAGAGTTGAAAGCCCGAATTGCAAGGGTTGATATTATTGGGCTTGACGTGGACAATTGCCTGATTGACGGACACGGGCAAATCCATGTTGCCGTGAAACTTCTCCCCGGGATCATGCTGAAGGCCTTCAGAGGTTTTCCTCGCGATCTTTTTCTTACCTTGCTTGCCGGTGGAAGTGGTCTTATGCTTTTCAAATTGAAAAAAATACTCGGTACTGACAGGTTTAACCGGCTTATAATGAAATGTTTTGCCGTCACCTTGACGGGGGTGGAAAAGGAATCGTTTACCAGGGTTGTGGAAACATTTGACGAATACCTGCGCCCCGGGGCTGAAAACGCCATACTGGGTATGTCCCGGTGGGCACCGGTGGTTCTCCTGAGCCTGGGAATAGAACCGGTGGCAAGGTGGCTTGAGTGTCGCGTGAGAAAGCTGGATGAAAAGTGCCGAGTGCGAGTTTGTGCCAACAGGGTGCGTTTTAGATGGGAGAAAGAAAAAGAGGTATTCGCTGGATATGATGGTGTACCGCTGCTGGCTGACGGGAACGACAAGAAAGCAGTCATGGCCCGTGAAGCCATTATAAGGGGGGCAAATGTGCCCATGATAGTAGGGCATGATGAAAACGACAGTGAAGTTGTGAAGTGGGCAAACGGGCTGGGAGGGTTGACTGTTGGGTTTGCTCCTGAGAGCAGGTACCGAAGCATGTTTCACATCAATGTCCAGAAGCCTTCCTGGGACACCCTTCTGGAATTCGTGAATGAAATTATGGAAGGGAGATAACCCTAAAGACGTGGTTATCTCCCTCCCGAACTAATGATTGTTGGCAAAGTATCGATTAAAGGCATTGAGATAAGCTCTAACGCTCGCTTCAATAATATCCGGACTCGTCCCGGTGCCTGAATAAACGTTATCTTCGATCTCGACTCTTACCATGGCTTCTCCAAGGGCATCTTTTCCGTGGGTTACGGCCTTGAGATCAAAATCAAGCAGTTTTCCGCTTTTACCGATTATTCTTTCTATGGATCTGAATGCCGCGTTGACGGGGCCGTTTCCGATCGAAGCGTCGGTGTATTTTTCGCCATCCCGGCTCAATGTTACCGATGCCATAGGTGTTATGTCGTTTCCGCTCAGGATCTGAAGATTAACAAATGAATAGGTTTCGGGAACTTTTGTCATCTCTACTTCCACGATGCTTATAAGGTCTTCACTTCTTATTTCTTTTTTCCTGTCGGCAACGTTTAAGAACCGCTGGTAGACTCGTTCAAAAACATCCTTTTCCAGTTCGTACCCGAGCTCTTCCAGGCGATGGCGAAGGGCAGCTCTGCCGGAACGAGCGGTGAGTATGATGGAATGCTGCTTTATGCCAACGTCTTCGGGACGTATTATCTCGTAGGTGGAGCGGTCCTTAAGGATTCCGTCCTGGTGTATCCCGGAAGAATGCGCGAATGCATTTGAACCGACTATTGCCTTGTTGGGTTGTACCGGGATATTCATTATCCTGCTTACAAGCCTGCTGGTTCTGTAAATTTCTCTGGTGTTTATCCGGGTGTCAACCCCGAACTTGGAGCTTCTTGTTTTAAGTGCCATAACGATTTCTTCCATGGAAGCATTCCCGGCTCTTTCGCCAATACCGTTTACCGTGCACTCCACCTGCTCTGCGCCTTCTCTTATGGCTGCCAGAGAATTGGCGACGGCAAGACCAAGGTCGTTGTGGCAGTGCACGCTCAGAGTGACGTTGTCGAGTTCCGGAACATTTTCCTTTATCTTCCTGATAAGAGCAGCGAATTCGTCCGGGACAGCGTAGCCCACGGTATCCGGAATGTTAATTATGGAAGCTCCTTCTTTTATTACTGCTCGGATAACCCTGCAGAGGTAGTCAAAATCGCTCCTGGACGCATCTTCCGTGGAATATTCGACTTCGGGGCACAGGGATTTTGCATATCTGACCGAATCGACAGCCATCTGAAGCGCGGTTTCTTTGTCTTTTCTGAGCTTTTTTTGCACGTGAATATCGGATGAACCGAGAAACACGTGGATCCTTGGATGCTTTGCTTCCTTTACCGCCTCCCAGCATATGTCTATGTCTTGCTTAACCGCTCGTGCAAGCCCGCACACGACACAGTTTTTGATTTCCCGGGCAACGGCTTTTACCGCTTCCAGGTCTCCGGGAGATGAGCAGGGGAAGCCTGCTTCGATAACGTCAACGTTGAGTCGTTCGAGTTGCTTGGCTATCTCGAGTTTCTGTTTCTTGTTGAGTTTTGCTCCCGGTACCTGCTCACCGTCTCTCAATGTAGTGTCAAAAATGTAAATCTGCCTCTCCATGTGAAACTCCTTTTACGTAATGGTGATATTTTTTGAAAAAGGTTAAGCTTGTTTTTTGTCTGAATAAAGTGTCCAGGGCAATCGAATTAAGGTAGCATAGCCCCATTGGCAACACCTCC
>JALXAI010000424.1 GCA_026992215.1 Desulfobacterales bacterium
AGGAAGATCGGCTGTCTTCTCCCACAGCGCTGCTCCTTACGGCGAGCCGAGTGTCTTTGCCGCCCGACCACTTACAAGAACGGAGCATGCGCTCGATTTCCTTTTCAACCTCCGGCGGCACCACGGCCAATTTCATCCTTGATATTATGTCTTTGGAAACCGATTCCAGCGATTCAGAAGACTTAATGTCAAGTTCGATCAGTTTCTGATCTATGAATTCCCTCAAATGGTTTAATTCGATAAATCTGTTAAATGACCTGGTAGAAATGACAAATCCCGTTGGCGTTATCAGTCCCACGTCTTTCACGATTTTTGAAAGATTGTACGCTTTTCCTCCGACCAGGTGGTAGTCTTCTTCCGATACATCGTGCAGAGTCATGGCAAACGGAGCGGAATCGTTAATCCTTGGGGGCTCCAGCATGAAGCGAATGTAGCTGTCTATTTTCTTGAAGTAAGATTTTAGGTCAGAGTATCCTTTCGGGGACATGGTTATGAGATTGTCAATTATGGTGCTGACGCATGAAGCCAGCTCGTAGTATTTGGTTTCTATGACTTTAAAATCAACCCTAATCTGGTCATAGTAGATCTCTTCCAGTTCGGCCATAAGCTCGTGGGCCCTTTTGTCATTTTCAAGGAGTTCTTTAAAGGCTTCATATTTTCTTTTTACGGCGGAACTGGGTGAAAATATTTTTAATGTATAGTGCGTAAAAAGATTCGATATATCCATTCCTTCTTCCTTCCCCTGTAACTGCGGAAACTCGGAAGTCGCCTATGTGTATTGGTAACCGCTGTGTTTCAGCAGTTGGTTTCTGCGCGTACGCGAGTGGTACTGGCGTCAGTTGTTGGAATTATAATGCACTACCAAATAGGCGACAACAAAGTGCGGCAAGTTTGTTTTCATTACAAGACGAATATGGAGATGAGCAAGATCCGTACCTTCGGGTCTACTAAAGAGAACACAGAGTAAAAGAGACCAAATTATTTCTCAGATCGGGAGTCAAAGATCAGCTCCAGTAGTTATACCGACTGCCACAACGCGGCAGGTAGTTTTGTCTGCCCGTATCTTGCAACAGGCAAAAAATGGAGCCTGCTGTGTTCTTTGTGCTTCTGTGGTTAAGGTGCTTCCGTTTTAGAGTCCGGTTTATGGAACTTTTACTATAGTTGTGTCTCTGCTTCTTTAGTTATGGGAATTAATAGCCGTCTGTAGCAACTATGGTGTTTTTCTCGGGAGATATCGGCAGGTAGAGTTAAAGGCATAATCTCCTCTATTCTCGGTAACTACGCGGAATTCCGCCCTTTTTAAGCCGAAGACCAGGATCGTAGTGATGTGCTAGTAAGTAACGGCCCTTTGCAATGAATAGAAATTAATGGAAGAGGGTCGATTTCCTGGCGGCGAAATTCCAGAAAAAGACTATTACCACGGAAAGGCCTTTTGATACGAGGTAATGAAGGTGGGCATATTCGGTGAAAATCCATATTAAAACCTCGTTTAGAAAAAGCCCCGCCACCCCAATACTGGTAAAGATCCCGAATTCAAACCACCAATCGTTGAATTTTCTGTTTTCAAAAACCCACGTTATGTTGAGTATATAACTCGTAATCAGCCCAACAAGAAAAGCCGGAACTGCTGAAGCCAGGTAGTATATGTGGAAATGCTCTGTCAGTATATACAAACAAAAAAAATCCAGCGACGATGCGATAATTGCGGCAAGCGCGTAACGGAAAAACTGAACGAGGGTCTCGTTATTTTTTTTCTCTGCCAGTTCTTGAGTCATCATGATTTGGTATTATTTCGCTCGACCTTTCACCCTGTCTTATTTTATTATATTCAAAATTTAATTTTTCAGCATAACCTAAATTTAATTTAGATGCAAAGTGATCTTTTTCGTATTTTCTCAAAATCGTTTATAAAGAGACAATGAAAATTATAGATACCCATGCGCATATGTGCGACGCCAGTTTTGAACACGACCTGCCGCAGATTCTACAGCGGGCAGAAAAGGCGGGGGTCGTGGCCGTGGTATCGGTAAGCGAGGATATTGAAGACGCGCGAGAAAATTTAAAACTAAGCAAGTTGTTCCCTATTATTCGGCCTGCGGCAGGCCTTTATCCTTCTTGCCTGGATTTAGAAAGAGCAAACGATATGGTGGATTTTATCAGGGCAGGAAAGGAAAAGCTTTTCGCTATCGGTGAGGTTGGCCTTGATTTCTGGCTTGTAAAAGAGGATGACAAAAGGGAGGTTCAAAAGGAAATATTTAAAAAGTTTATATTCTTATCCAACGAAACAAATCTTCCTTTAAACGTTCATTCCAGATCCGCCGGACGACACGCGATATCTTTCTTGATAGAAAACGGTGCCAGAAAGGTCCAGATGCATGCCTTTGACGGGAAGGCTTCCACAGCGTTGCCGGGGGTTGATGCAGGATTCTTTTTTTCCGTTCCCCCGTCCGTGGTGCGATCTCGCCAGAAACAGAAACTGGTACGGCAACTTCCCCTTTCGTGTTTGTTAATCGAAACGGACAGCCCGGTGCTCGGGAAAAATCCTGCTGAAAGAAACGAACCTGCTAACGCCACTCAGGTTGTTGAGGCCATTTCGGAAATAAAAGGCGTGAGCACCGAGGAAGTAGCTGAACGAACCTATGAAAATACATTGTGTCTTTACTCGGGTCTCGTGTGAGTTCTTGGCAGTCAGAGATTCTCGTAAAACTGCGACGGCTGAAGATCAGGTGTATTAACTCCTTTCCTTGATACAAGGTATTGCCGGATCTCCAGGCATAGATGACACTTCGACATGTACTCCGAAGCCGCCTCAAATCCGTATTGGCTTTTTGCCGCGTTGTACAGTGCTGATACGCCATGGTTGAAAAGCGTTGAGAGAAAAGGGTATTTTTCTTCGGACAGGGACGATCCAAGGTCGTCTCGATGGATGGCAAGACCGGCACAGAGCCCGGGAATGTAATTCCCGAAAAGGTCAACATGGAAGTGATCCACCTTGAGCAGTTCGCTACAACCTCCAGCGCCTTCTTCCAGGATGATATCAAGAGGCCTTGTGCCCAGAACCTTTGAAAAACTTTTTACGGCTCGTCCCCCGAAATGTATCCAGTAACGGGATGGAAGGTTCCTCAAATACCCGGGACCAAATGCTTCTTCATACTCGGAAAGCTTGTGAACAGTGTTTTCACCCAGAACCTCGATGTCTCCAAGGAACTCGGATATCCAGGGGAATACCTGGATGCCCACTTCTTCACATGCCCGTATTACTCCTTTAACCTTCCTTAAGGGAATATACTCACTATGAAAGGGACTTATGGAAACAAGCAGGGTGGAAAGTCCGGCTTTTTTCAGAGACGAAAGAATGCTGAGTGCGCTGGACCTCTCTTTGTACCACGATGAATTTGTTTCAACATATTCGACTCTCACGCCCGATTCACGGGCTGTTTCAATCACATTTCTCAAACCTTCTACGTTCAGAAACGGTTCACCTCCGCCAACGTGAACGGAATAGCAACCCAAGTCCTTAATTTTGAGCAGGTTTTTCCGGGTGGTCTCCTTTGAGATGTACTTTCTTTCCCATCTTGGACTGCATGCGTAAAGGCAGTGCTTGCACCTCGAGGAGCAATAATAATTGGTGATAATCCCGCCTGATATGAGACGGTTTATTACGAATCTTGTTTTTTGTCTCAACATGGTAGGTCATCTCATATGCCTGACAGGGCAAAATTTCAAGAATATTCTTCATGATTTTTCACCGGAGTTCCAATATATTGCGAATTTTGATTCTGGGTGGAACATAAGATGCGCTACGGTTGCCTTGGTCAACACGATGTTAAAGATACTGCTTTTTGAAAATAGGACTCAGGCGAGCGAAAAAGTTGAAAAAACTGCAGTGATCTTAATGTTGCCTGTTTCTTAAACAATACCTGCTCCTTTGCCCCTTTTTTGCTTTCCTGCTATTTGGAACAGCGACTACTGTTCACCATCTATGCCGGCTCTATTACCTTTTGTAAACAAACTGTGCAGCTTTTTTCTTGACAAGTGGAGAGGGTATTCATGTCGAAACTGCGCAGCTCGTGGGAGTAGTTTTCGGTGCTCCCCTAATGTTCTGTTGATGTCGGAGGTGTGCCCGATGCAAATCTTGCCGGTGGATTGACTTTTAATGATGTAGGTCCAGAATGCCATGATAAAGAAAAAGCCCGATGG
>JALXAI010000425.1 GCA_026992215.1 Desulfobacterales bacterium
ACGGAAGAAATCCCACACCTTCACTCGGTTTCCGTGGGAATATGGGTGGACGCCGGTTCCAGGGATGAAGAACGTGATGAAAGCGGAATTACTCATTTTATTGAACACATGCTGTTCAAAGGAACCTTCAGAAGATCCTCCCTGCAGATAGCCAAAGAATTTGATGCCATTGGCGGTCTTTCCAATGCCTTTACAAGCAAGGAACACACCTGTTTACACGCGAAGGTAATAGATTACCATCTGCCCATGATCATCGATATTTTGAGCGACATATTTCTGAATTCAAAATTCGATGAGGAAGAAATGAACCGCGAAAGAGCGGTAATACTGCAGGAAATCTGCATGGTGGAAGATACTCCCGATGATTACATCCATATTCTTTTGAGCGAACATTTCTGGGGAGATCACAGCCTTGGACGCCCGATCTACGGGTATAGAGAGACCGTGCAATCCTTTGACAAACCAAAGATAAAGCGCTACATGAGAAAGCATTATCACCCGGGAAGGATTGTCATTGCTGCCGCGGGTAACGTGGAACATGACGGACTGATCAGGCTGGTTCAGAACTCCTTCGGAAATCTGGCAAAAGACCCGAATTCATACAAAAGATCAAGGCCGCAACCAAAGCCGGAAATCAACTGTACCACCAAGGAACTCGAACAGACTCATCTCTGCATCGCCACCCAGACGTGTTCTCTCAAGGACCACGAACGTTACCTTTGCGGCGTGTTCAACATAATACTGGGAGGCAGCATGAGCAGCAGGCTTTTCCAGGAAGTCAGAGAAAAACGTGGACTTGCTTATTCCGTGTACTCCTTCGTCTCAATGCACAGTGATACCGGCATGCTCGGGATATACGCGGGAGTGCACAAGGATAAATTGAATGCGGCACTGGAAGCTATCAGAGGGACTATCGCGGAGCTCAAAACAAAACCGGTCAACGAAGACGAGTTAAAATTGGCCAAAGATCATATCAAGGGCAACATGTACCTTAATGCGGAAAGTTCCGACAGCAGAATGAGCAGGCTTGCAAAAAACGAAATCCTGTATAACAGGCTCGTTCCGTTTGAAGAAATCGAAGAAAACCTGGAGTCAGTCACGGCAAATGAAATCCGGGACTGGGTAAACGAGACTTTTGAGTCAGACAAGCTGGCGATGGAAATTCTGGGCCCGGTAAATAAAAATGAGATTAAGATTGATATTAGGAAGCTGTAGGTGTATTAAATGTTATTATTGCCGTGCAGGGCATCCAGCTAACTCGGACAAACCAAGTATACGATGAATCTAAGCTTGCAAGAATCGCTCGATTTCATAGGTTATTTGATAGAAAGGGGGGGCCCTGACGAGGCTGAGTACGCACGGCTAACAGAAAGCTTCGACAACATCTTCACGTGCATAAAACAGGGTTACCTGAAATACAGCGACCTTCCCAGGTACTGGCAGTTCTACCGGAAAGCGTTTCTTACCCTGAATACCATGCAGGGATTCGTTGTGTTAAAGCCCCACGGATACCCCGGGGATTTCGAAATCATAGATAGGATTTACCAGAAATGGCGTTCCCCCAGGAAAGACCTTCTCAACTGGGATTCGTATTTCCATGCCCAGGCCGCCCCAAAGGCTGTCAGAAACAGGAAAAAATATTTCGTGGACGTCATCAGTTCCCTGGTCAGTGAAAAACCGCATAAGCAAATTTCCATTTTAAATATAGGCAGTGGCCCGGGGCGTGATATCCGTGAGCTGTTTGAGAGGCTGGAAATACCAGATATTCGGATAGATTGCGTGGATATTGATAAGAAGGCCATTAAATATGCATCAAGGTTAAACAAAAAACATCTGCACAAGTTGAACTTTATTCATAGAAACATCCTCAGATTCAGGCCAAATAAACAATACGACATTATATGGTCCGCGGGGGTTTTCGATTATCTGAGTGATAAAGTATTTTTACATATGCTGAAACGACTCAAAAAGTGGACCAAAAAAGACTGCAACATAATCATTGGTAATTTTTCGAAGAACAATCCCACTCGCCCGTACATGGAATTCGGTCATTGGTTTCTTTTCCACCGGTCAGAAGAAAAACTTTTCGATCTGGCCAGACGAGCAAATCTGGATGGGGAACAGATAAGAGTGGAAAAGGAGCCGGAAGGTATTAACCTCTTTCTCAGGATCGAATTTTAAACTTTGACAATATAATCCTTTTTTATATATTCTTCAGTTCCAGCATGCCCCGTGCGCTGGCTTCTGAATACGTTGAAAGTATAACGTCTTTATTTGTCCGGTTCTTTTACCATACACTGGTGATTCGATAGTCCACTGTTGGAACAAACACAGTTTTTTGGGAAGGAACTTCGAAAGGAATATAAACATACGCTGACCATAAAACAGGGTGAAAAACAAAACATTAAAGGCAATGACGGGAAAGTCACCATCCCTGGATAGCAGCAGCGTACTTGGTCGCGGGAAGCCATTTACCTCCCGGTAACAGGTAACGCCTCGGCTTCTCCTGGTTATCATAAGCTTTTGCGACTTTCCAATACCAGGTGATGTATATTAGCAGCGAAACACCTTATGCTATGGATGGCTTCCACAGGTGTTAATCATACTTGCCTGATGGCTTCTAATCCGGAGTGGTTTAAATGGCATTGAGAATTCAGGTACTGGCAAGCGGCTCCAAAGGCAACTGTATCTGGGTGTGCAGCACCAAAACCCGCATCCTTATTGACACCGGTCTTTCCGGCGCTGAAATTACCCGAAGACTCAAGCAAGCCGGTGGTGATCCCGCAATGCTTGATGGGATTATTGTTTCGCACGAACACCGGGACCACGTAAACTCGGTGGGAATTATGAGCCGTCGCTATGACCTGCCGGTACTTATAAACGAAGGAACACTGGGTTCCCTGCCACCCAGGATAACGCCCTTTGCCGAAACTCTCATCTTCAAGACGGGAACTACTTTCAAGTTTGGAGACTTAACCATCCATCCCTTTTCTGTTCCTCACGACGCATCCGACCCTGTCGGCTTTATCATAGAAGAAAATCATACGAGACTAGGCATATGCACGGACCTCGGTATGGCCACGAAGCTTGTAGTCAACTACCTGAGTTCCTGTAACGCCTTAATCCTTGAATCCAACCATGACCCGGATCTCCTGTTAAACGGCCCGTATCCGTGGGACTTAAAAAAAAGAATAAGTGGCAAACACGGTCATCTATCCAACATCGATGCCTTGAAATTAGCGGCACTCACTTACAATCAAAATATGAAGCACCTTATTCTGGCTCACCTGAGCGAAACCAATAATCACCCCGAAATCGTTGAAAGCCTTTTCGATAAAGCCCGGCTGGAAAACGAATGGTTTACCCTCAAAGTGGAAGTCTCAAGCCAGGATACGATTGGAAGCCCCGTAACCCTGTAGGAGCCTGCCAGGGAAGCTTTCCTGGCAAATATGATTTCCCCTTCATGCAGATAAAATTGTTTCCTGCCCACGCGTTCTGATATCCTAAGAAATACAAAGAAAATCGTTGTCAGTGCCTTTGGGAGAAATAAATGGCCGAGGTCAAGGATATAATAGATTTATCTGAAATAAATTGCGACGTCCCTGTAATCATAAAAACAGGGAAAGAAAAAAGCAGAGGACGTTGCTTCAGGATCTCTTTAAAAAAAATCGCCGTTCAAACAGATAAAGGTTTTGAACCAAATTCGGTGGTAAGTCTCACCATTAACACCGGAGACTTTAACTATGACGCCTCGGCCGAAGCAGTGGTTGAAAAGGTTGTACCCGCGGAGGATGGAGAGTTCTGCGTCTTTTTGAAAATAACCGGAACGAGCAGGGAAAATGAGAAAAAACTTTCATTTCTTTACATTTCTACCCTGTGGCAGGAAGTTACATCCAGAATACCTGACCGCAACTCCAGTATCTCACCAAGGAATCTTGTTGGATTGTTCGACAGGGAAGAGCTTGTTAAAACACTGGGCAAAATGGTCTCTGCCGAACACACCATGTACCTTATTCACCCGGATACTTCTCAAACCCTTACCATAAAGTTTAAAAAGCTGACCGAAGAAAAACTTTTATTTGAAGTAGAGGAGGGATACGGCGGAGATAACGAAACTTCAATAAGCCCCCCAGTGTACGTTTACTGGGCACATGGATTCAGGCAGCATCTTTTTGTGTCG
>JALXAI010000426.1 GCA_026992215.1 Desulfobacterales bacterium
TGGTTGTTCCCGGACGTACTCAAAAGTCGATTCAAATCGTTGATTGCCCTCATTTCATAAGGATGGATGAGCCCGGCTCCAGGGTGATTCGCGGAAATAAAGAGTTCTCGGTGGCTCGTGCCATGGAACTTCTCAGAGACGGGGAGGTTGAGGCTGTAGTGACCGCGGGAAATTCCGCCGGAGCGGTCGCTGCGTCCGTGCATTACCTGGGCTGCTTTCCGGGCATTGACAGGCCTGCCATGGCCTGTTTGCTCCCAACACGATTTGACCCGTTGCTCGTGGTGGACGTGGGTGCCATCCTTGAGCCCCAGCCTCATCATCTTGCCCAGGCGGCTATGCTGGGTGAGATTTATGTCCAGGAGGCTCTCGGAATAGACGATCCCCGAGTGGGGCTGCTCAACATTGGATCTGAGAAGAACAAGGGAACTCGTTTTTTAAAGAAGACTTACAGGCTCATTAGAAAGATAGTTGGGAATTTTGTGGGTAATGTTGAAGGCGGGGATCTTTTCGGCGGAAAAGTACACGTTGTGGTGTGCGACGGCTTTGTCGGGAACGTGCTCCTGAAATCCTGCGAGGCGTGGGGTGAGTCGGTGTGGAGGATTTGGCAGGAGAAACTGGAACAGGTTTTGAGAGGGTTTCGGGAAAAGGATATCGTCATGAAGGCCCTGGAAGAGGCCTACAAGGTTGTTGATTACAGGCAAGCCGGAGGCGCTCCTCTTCTGGGAGTAAACGGAACTGTAGTTATTGCCCATGGCAGATCTTCCGGGCAGGCAATTTTCAATGCCATAAAGTTCGCGGACGATCTGGTTTCCGGTTCCGTGGTTTCCAGGATGAGGAAGCGATTTGAACAGGGCGAGGTTGTGCAGAAGCTGGAAGGGATTGTTCCCGGTGCCGTGTTCAGAAAGCTGCGAATGAGGATAAGAACTGGTGTTGAGTTGCGAAAGGGGAAACCGCGTGCCTGACTTGAGATGTGGTTTGGAAAAATTGGACTCTGGATTGTCGAAGATCCGCCTCTGGCGGGATGTTTTCTCTCGCGGAAGAGAGATTTTTATTTAATTAATGTTGGAGGGGCGAGCTCGTGGACTATTTTTTGACCGAAGAACAGAAGATGATAAAGGAAATTGCGGCTCAAATTGCCAGGGAACGAATAAGACCTGTGAGGGCTGAGCTGGATGAAAGCGAGGAATTTCCCTGGGAGATAATGAAGGTGCTGGCGCAATCAGATCTTTTCGGTCTTTATATACCAGAGAAATATGGTGGATTTGGAGGCGGGATCTTTGAGAATTGCCTTGCTGTCGAAGAACTGGGGCGTGCCTGTATAGGTATAGCAACAACGTTTGCCGCAAGTGGTCTGGGAGCTTACCCGATTCTTCTTTACGGGAGCGAGGAACTGAAATCAAAGTATCTGCCGGAAATTGCGTCGGGAAGGAAGCTAGCGGCGTTCGGTCTGACGGAGTCGGGAGCCGGGAGTGATGTATCCGGTGTGAGGACGACAGCGGTAAAAGACGGTGATCACTACGTTATCAATGGTACCAAGCAGTGGATAACCAACGGGGGCGAGGCAGAGATTTATAGCGTGCTGGCTGTAACGAATCCCAAGCGTGGAGCGAGGGGAGCAAGCTTCTTCGTTGTTGAAAAGGGTGATCCAGGTTTTTCTTTCGGCAAAAAGGAAAGGAAGCTGGGAATCAGGGCTTCGGCTACCAGGGAACTTGTGTTTACCGATTGCAGGATTCCGAAGGACAGGTTAATAGGTCGAGAAGGCATGGGCTTTATAATAGCCATGAAAACCTTTGACAAATCCCGCCCAGGTATAGGGGCCCTGGGTGTTGGTCTGGCCCAGGGGGCTCTGGATGTTGCGGTCGAATACGCCAGGCAGCGAAAACAGTTTGGTACGCCCATAATCAACTTCCAGGCCATTCAGCACAAGCTGGCCGACATGGCCACCCTTACGGAAGCCGCCAGAGCGCTGGTCTATTCCGTTGCCCGTTACCTTGACACCGAGCCGAAAGATTTTTCCAAGCACTCTGCCATGGCGAAGATGTTCCCCGCGGATGTGGCCATGAAAGTTACTACCGAAGCCGTGCAGATTCTTGGGGGATACGGGTACATGAAAGATTACCCGGTTGAAAAGATGATGAGGGATGCGAAGATTCTTCAAATTTACGAGGGAACCAACGAGATCCAGAGAAACATAATTGGGCAGGAACTCAACAAGGAGTACGGCAGGATAAAAGAAAGCTTTTTGAGCTGAAAAAATTCATGAGGTTTGATGATGCACGTTGTTGTTTGCATAAAACAGGTTCCGGATACGAAAAACGTTCGCATTGATCCCAAGACCAACACCCTTGTAAGGCAGGGAGTGGAATCAATAACCAATCCTTTTGATCTTTACGCGCTTGAAGCGGCGCTCCAGCTGAAGGATTCCCTGGGTGCCAGCACCACGGTAATAACCATGGGCCCCCCGCAGGCCGAGGAATCGCTAAGAGAAGCCTTGTCTCTGGGTATAGATGATGCTGTTCTTTTGAGTGACCGTGCCTTTGCCGGTGCGGATACCTGGGCCACGTCAAGAACGCTCGCGGAAGCAATCAGGAAATTGGGTCCGGTGGACCTGGTTGTTTGCGGAAAGCAGGCCATAGACGGGGATACGGCGCAGGTTGGCCCAGAGGTTGCCACCGTTCTCGACGTGCCATGTATCACGTATGCGCGCAAAATAGAGGTTGAGAAGGGAAACGGTTCGATGAGGATCGAAAGGGCAACGGATACGGGCTACGAGATTGTAAGGGTGAAGCTGCCAGCGGTGGTAACGGTTATCCGTGAAATCGGTGAACCGAGAATACCGGGGCTCAGGCACAAAATAAGGTCCAGGAAACAGGAAATTCCGGTATGGGGGGCAAAGGATCTGGGGCTTGAGCCGGAAGAAGTGGGGCTCCAGGGATCTTTTACCCAGGTTGTAAAGGTGTTCAGCCCCCCTCCCAGGGGGGAACGTAAGGTTCTTACCGGTGGCGTGGAAGAAATGGCCAGGGAGCTTGTAAAAATTTTGAAATTAATGAATGTACCGGGGTTTTGATCGTATGAAAGTTTTAGTGGATCGCAACGAATGTACCGGCTGTGGAAGCTGCGTTGAAGTTTGTCCCGTGGAAGCCATCAGCATTGTTGATGATAGGGCCGAGGTCTCCGATGAATGCACGCTTTGCGGGATGTGTATCGATTCGTGTGAGTTTGGAGCGCTGTCGATGCCGGAGCTCACTGCGAAAGACGAGCGCGACACCGATTCATACCGGGGTGTATGGTACTTTGCGGAACAGAGAAACGGGGAGATTCACCCGATCAGCTTTGAGCTTGCCACGGCCGGAAGAACGCTGGCCGACAAGTTGAAAGTGGAACTCTGCGGTGTTGTTTTGGGACATGCCATGGAAGAGGCTTGCGAGAAACTGATAAACTATGGCACTGACACCGTGTACTACGTTGATTACCCGGAGTTGCTGAATTTCAACGAAGAACGCTATGCCAACGTACTCACTCACCTGGTCAGAGAATTTCGACCTGAAATCCTGCTTGCCGGAGCCACTGCAATCGGCAGAACGTTTATTCCCCGCGTTGCCGCATCGCTTAAAACGGGACTCACGGCAGATTGTACAGGCCTGGATATAGGAGAAGACGGGCTATTGCACCAAACGAGGCCGGCTTTTGGCGGTAACGTGATGGCAACGATTATTTGCCCGCATGGAAGACCGCAGATGGCTACTGTGAGACACAAGGTAATGGCTGCCTGTGAACGTGCGGATCATCAGGGCAGAATTGAGAAAATCGAGGTACCTGCACCGCTGCTGGAAAGCAGGTCCGAACTACTCGAGGTTATTCACGAGGAAGACGACACCGCTCAACTGACCGAGGCCGAGGTTATCATTTCAGGTGGAAGGGGGCTCCAGAAAGGGGAAAATTTTGAACTGCTGGAAAGGCTTGCAAAGCTTGTGAACGCAGCGGTTGGTGCCAGTCGTTCGGCGGTTGATGCGGGCTGGATCCCGGCATCTCACCAGGTCGGTCAGACGGGTCGAACCGTGGCTCCCACTCTTTACATGGCCTGTGGTATATCGGGAGCCATACAGCATATCGTCGGAATGCAGGGATCAAAAATAATTGTTGCCGTGAACAAGGACCCCGATGCCCCCATAT
>JALXAI010000427.1 GCA_026992215.1 Desulfobacterales bacterium
AGATAGATGCGTATCGATGTCGCCTGCTGCAATCAAAACTTCTGCCGGGGCTGCTTCGTTTACCCCCGTGGTTAGAGTCGTCAATCTGGTTGGTGCTCTAAAAAACCTCAAGCAAAAAGGTTACTGGTTACTGGGGCTGGATGCTAAATCCGAGCAAAAGATCTATGAGCTGGACCTGAATGTGCCTCTAGTAATTATCGTGGGAAGCGAGGGAAAGGGGATGAGAAGGCTCGTGAAAGAACAGTGTGATTTTCTGGCAGGTATTCCTATGTTTGGTAACGTAGACTCATTAAATGCCTCTGCCGCAGTGGCTGTAACTATTTCCGAGGTAGTGAGACAGAGAATTTCAGGGTCTTCGGGAAACAAAAAAAAGCTTTCAATTTAGTGGCTTGTGTTGTACATCAATGTGATATTGATGTTTTGTGTGCTGTGTGCCAAGGAGAGTTTTAATGAGTGCTGAAATTCAGGTAGATGGAAATCAAATTAATGAAGCAGAGATAGTTATCTCCATTCCGTCTTACGATGAATGCTGTGATCTGGCGAACACTGTTGTAAAGGTTGACAGGGGATTGAATGAATTTTTCAATTCCCGTGATTCGGTTATTATCAATTGCGATCACACGTCGGAAGATGGGTTGAGAGAAATTTTTTTGACTACTGAAACTCAAAGCCCAAAGATATACATTACCGGCAATGGCTCTGGCGGCGAAGGGAAGCTTCTCAGGTCCTGCCTGCGTAAAGTTATTGAGTTAAGCGCATCCAAACTTGTGATCATTGAACCGAGGGCGGCGAACGTACAACCTGGCTGGATTCTGAAGATGATTGAACCTCTCGAAAAAAACTTCCAGTTTGTAGCACCCATCTATGTTCATCATAAAGACGAAGACCTGCTGAACAGCATGGTTGTGTATCCTTTGACCAGGTCTCTTTATGGCTGGCGTATTAGAAGACCCGTGGGTGGAGAACTCGGCTTGAGTAAGGAACTGATCGAAAGAGTTCTTGAAATGGATATCTGGAACGGGTATGTAAACAATGAGGGTTTTGCAGTGTGTCTTTCCACGCTTGCCATGTGTTTCCGAAAACCAATGTGCCAGGCATTTATCAATCAGCCCAGAAAGACAGTTGAGAAGGGAGAAGGTGAGTTTTTAACGTACTTCAACGGAGTTGTAGGGTCAGTTTTTTCTCTCATGGAGCCTCTGGAAAAATACTGGAAAAAGGTGAAGTGGAGCAGACCAACAGCTATCCTCGGTATAGGCGGCGAGGATGCCGAACCTGCGGAGGAACTTGAGACTGACGTTGACATGCTTCATGAAAAGTTTCTCGGTGGTTTTCGCAAGTACGAAGAGTTTTGGAGAGAAGTGGTCTCCCAGACCACCTACAACAAGGTGCAGGAAATAAGAAACCTGGACATGAACCATTTTAACTTTCCCGCTCAAACGTGGACAACCATCCTGTATGATTTTGCTGTTGCATTTAGAGGGAAGGATGACGAGTATCGTGAACACTTGCTCGAGGCTCTCTTGCCACTGTTTTACGGCAAAGCGCTTTCGTATGTAAAAAGGACTGAGAGAATGTCAGTACAGCAGGCCGAGGACACTATTGAGGCGGAATGCATGGTTTTCGAGGAAAACAAGCCATATTTGATTTCGAAGTGGGACGATGATTAAGAAGGGGCTAAGTGCATAATTCCGGGTATTTTTGAAAAGGGGATAGAAATGGCGAAGATATTGGTTGTGGATGACGAAGAGCATATCAGGCTTTTATATTCTGAAGAACTCTCAGAAGAAGGTTACGACGTCATAACCGCTGACAGTGGATACAAGTTGCTGGAAAAGATAGAAAAAGAAAAACCTGATCTTGTAATCCTGGACATAAAAATGGTGGATTATAATGGTCTGGATCTTCTCCAGGATATAAGGGCCAAATTTTTTGATTTACCCGTAATTCTTTCCACGGCTTATGACACGTTTAAGGAAGATATCAAATCCATTGCGGCGGATTATTATGTAGTTAAAAGCTTTGATCTCAGCGAGTTAAAAAGCAAGATAGCCATGGCGCTCGAAGCAAAGTACTCTCAGGAAGAATAAATCTAGAGATTTAGGTGGCTTGTAACTTGATGAGAGATTACGTAAAAAAATGACATGCTGAAAGCCGGAGTTGTGTGCGATTTGTCCGTTCCCGCGAAGCGGGAAAGCGGGGTCGTAAGGGCTGTAAAAAGCAAGCCTTCAATCGGAATACTGTTCGCTGATTTGTCCGCCGCCTTTCGGTCATTTCACCACTTGAGTCAGCAGTTTATTCCACAATGTTTCCACCTGTTTCCTGGTTTTGGCCAGGGTGGAATCGTTGTAAATGACGTAGGTTGCAAGGCGCAGTTTATCATCTATCGGGATCTGCGCTTTCAGCCTTCTTTCTGCCTCTTCCCGGAGTATTGAATCTCTTTCCATTAATCTTTTGATCTGAATGTGAACCGGGGCATAAACAAGCAGGGTTGCATCGAAGTTGGTGGCCAGGTTTTTCTCGAAAAGAAGTGGCACCTCGGAAATAAGTATTGCTTCCGGGTTTTGATGTGCGATGTTTGAAACGAGAGAGCCCCAGTGGTCCAGGACAGCAGGATGGACTATACTTTCCAGCTCTTTTAACCTGGCTCGGTCTCTAAAAACGATCTTTGCCAGTTCTTCTCTGTTGATGGTTTTGTCGTCAAGAAGGATCTTATCCCCGAAGGCTCTAACTATCGCTTTCCATGCCGGTTTTTCCGGCTCCATCACCATGTGAGCTATTTCGTCCAGGTTAAGGAGCACAGCGCCTTTGTCCCGAAACATCTTCGAAACCGTAGACTTGCCTGTGGCTATGCCACCGGTGAGGCCTATGTGAATCATCAGCTGGATACCTCCGGTTGGTGCCTGCGCGTCGCTGCCCCGGCTCTGGGAGGATCTAGAGGTAGTTCAACCCAGAAAGTTGTCCCTTTATTCTGTTCGCTTTCAACGTATATTTTCCCACCGTGAGCTTCGGCTACCAGTTTACAAAAGGTCAGACCCAGTCCCGTGGATGTTCGTATACCGGAGTCTCTGCAATGGGCCTGGGCAAATTTCTCGAATATTACTTCCTGGTACTCCCGGGGAATGCCGTGACCGTTGTCTGAAACACCTATTTTAACGAGATTTCCGCTTGCTACGGTCGAAACTATAATCTGTCCGTTCCTTTCCGGTGTAAACTTTATTGCATTTCCCACGAGGTTCCATATCACGCGCTCGATCAATTGCCTGTCACAGTTGACAATGATTTCTTTGTTTTTCGATATGAATTTCAGGCTGCGAGTCCCTTTTAATGCTGAAAGGTTGTTCATTGTCCTGGTCACGAGGTTGTTAATTTCCACCGGTGAGTATTCCAGGGACATATTCCCTGATTCTATCTTGTTGACATCAAGAAGTGTATTAATCAGCTCAATTAGCATCTGGGATGATGATTTGACGTTGGTAAGGTACGCCTTGGCTTTTTCCGGAAGTTCTTCCATGAGAGCCAGGTCCAGGTAGCCTGTTATGCTCATCAGAGGAGACCTGAGGTCGTGGACAATCATGTGAACAAGGCTGTCCCTGAGGGCTTCTAGCTCTTTGAGTCGTTCATAGTTTTCTTTTAATCTTTTCTTCTGTTGATTCAATTTTAGGTGGGTTTTTACGCGAGCATGCACCTCTTCGAACTGGAAAGGCTTGGTAACGTAATCCACTCCCCCCACCGAGAAGGCCTTTATCTTGTTTTCCAGATCGTCCAGTGCGCTGATGAATATTATCGGGATTTCTTTCAGGTGCTCGTAACTTTTTAATCTTTTGCATACCTCGAATCCGTTAAGATCGGGCATCATGATATCGAGCAGAATAAGATCGGGGGGACTCTTTATGGCTGCCTTGATGGCCAGGTCTCCCCGTGGAAAAGCAAGAACTCGGTAGCCTATCTTTTTTAGGATATCGTTTAGGAGCGTTAGATTGGTCGGTGTGTCATCCACGACCATAATGGTAAATTCGGACTGAGGGTTCTCACGCGCGGGCATTTTCTCCTCGTTCGTAAAAGTCTCCTTATCCTTGCTTGATTGTACCTCATCAGTTTTACGCATGAAGTACCTTTCCCAGCCTGTCATAATCGTAATTTTGAGCCATGGTTTTCAGGGTTT
>JALXAI010000428.1 GCA_026992215.1 Desulfobacterales bacterium
TGACCATATCGGCCACGTCAATATCCAAACCCGACATCGTAATCAATCCCTACAGCCCTGCATAATTTGCTGCAAAAACATTTAGTTGTCACACGTCCCGGATTAATCGACGATTTGATCATCATTCTCTTATCCATACTAGCAAACCAGTTGCTTCAGAATCAAAAATTAACGTCTTAACTCCAATGATATTGCTTGACACATTGCATTTTTTGAGTACCTTAATGTGTATGGTTCGGGTGCTCGGTTGAGCGTAAAAGGGAATCCCGTGAAAATCGGGAACGCGCCCGGCGCTGTAACCGGGGACGAACACCGCAACCTTGATGATCCGTGCCCGCGGGTGATACCTGTGTTACGTGATATCGACGCCAAGGCGGGCGGGAGATCTTGGGGTAAAGCCACTGCCGGGTGACTTTTTGCCCGGTGGGAAGGCGCGGTAAGTAGGTTGATCCGGGAGTCAGAAGACCTGCCCGAACGAGAGGTAACACCCACGAGGATTACGGTGTTGCTGCGTCTGAGGATAAAAAGGGGAATCCCCGGATTGCTTTGAAGTAGTCCGGGGATTTTTTGCTGGTGAATTTTTTTCCGGAAAACGAAGGAGGAATGAAAGATGAAAACCGGAGCTATTGTTTACGTGGTTGGAGGGGAAAATATTGGTGATGAATTTAATTTGGAGGATGCCAGGAAAAGTTTGAATATCGAAGCTGACAGAATCGAGTTCGTATCACCCCTGATAGGTCATTTTGACGTAATGGACGCCTGGTGGTTACTTATTACCAAGGGTATGAACAGAATCATTTGCATCACAGCTGAAGTCGTCGGGAACAGCCTCAGGACTGTCGGTAGAGAGCTCAGATTGTACGGATAGAAAAGTTCACCACAGGTCCCCGTTATTGACGAATTTTGAGTCTTTTTAATAAGGTCCCGGAGGGATACGAATTGAGAAGCTTCGTTCCCAAAACTTGTACTGTGCTCATCAAATCCCCGCTCCCCCTTTTCCGCCACGGATGCCATTAATTGTGCCTCCGCAGGCTGATAATCGGTGACCGTTATGGTGCTTAATTCCGGGGTGTCTCGCGGGAAAGAGACGTATTCAAACTTCCGCCGATGAAAATCTATTCCTCGTGACGGGGCGGAAATTTGTTTCTGCAAATCGCGAACCTTACATCATTAAAAGATTATGCAAAAACATTTCGGTGATTATTACTGAAGACATCGCGCTGGTTCCAGGTTACGGTATCACGAATCCTCTGTCCCGGAAAACACACTTAACTTGCAAGGCCCCCGGGAACGTTAGAGGCATGGGCAATGCCCCCGTAAGCAACGTCACCGTCATGGTTGACGGCTTCAAGCTAAACTCACCAAGCATGTGAAATTTATCCACCCCACACCTTTAGCGAATATGCTTATCCCACGCCGGAACGCAACGACCACACTGGTTTAAAGCCGTGTTTCTGCATCTCGGGTCTCGATCCACAGTTCCGGAAAACACTATCTTTTCCTTGACATAATCTTGATTTTCCATAATATTGGACAAGGGTAATAGGTTATTGTGGGTGACATACTTTCGCTGGCAGGTATATAACGAGGGGAAGTGCCCTGCGGGGAAATCGGATATAATCCGGTTGAGGGCACGATGTATTCTGGAATAATCGGATTAAGTGTTCCCACCTCACGGATTGGTTACGCTAAAAGTGCCCTTTCAGCAACAGTTCGCACCAGAACCCTGACGGCTTGAAAAGATGAAAACTAAAAGGGAATCAAGCCTTTCGGCCCAGGCAGAGATAATTCATCTGACACGACAGATCCAGGAAATCTCATGGAGAGCTTTCCGGCATCGCCTTCTGTGCGAAAAAATGCTCGTGGACATATCTACCAGCGCAATTCATATCAATAGCATCCAGAATTTCCTGGATGAATGCGTCGAACGGATGGGAAGGGCCCTGGATGTTGAAGGCGTTTTTATCTGGGACTACGACCCCGAGAACGAGACGATGAGTAACGTTTCGGAATGGGTGACGGAGGGATACCCACGATACAAGGAGCAACTTCAAGACCTGCCGGTTAATAGAGTGACGTGGGCACTGGGAATACTCGGTGAAAACAGGATAATAAACTTTGAAGACATCGAAGATATACCCGAATGCTTCGAGAAAGAAATGATGCGAATGATGAAAATCAAGTCTATCCTCATGTTTCCCATGTTTGTCAGGGGCAGGTTTTTTGGTGTGCTCGGCTTTGAAACTTACAAGTATTACCGAAAGTGGAAAGAAGAAGACATATATATACTACGAACTGCTTCCCAGATCATAACTAAGTCTATAGAAAACTACAGGGCGGAAAAGGCTCTCGAGGACGCCAACAGGGAACTGGAATATCGCGTGAGAAGAAGAACCGCGAAATTGTACGCGGCCAAGAAGGAACTTGAAGAAAAGCAAAGAGAATTGCTCGTCCACAAAGAAGAAATGCTGAAGCTCAACAAATCACTCCTCGAAGCCAATGATGCCCTTTCTACCTTGGCAAGAAACTTCGAAAAGGGGCGGGAAGAAATTTTAAGGAGGGTTGCAAGTATTACATCTCTTAAAATAGTACCATTGCTCTCGGAAATGAGAGAAAAAGCAGGAAGCAACGAACAAAAAGCGGAGCTTGACGTACTGGCAACATACATAAGCGAGCTTTCCGACGGGCTGATAAAAAAGAAAAAAGTATTTTCAACGTTTTCAAACATGGAAGCAAAAATTTCAGCCATGATAAAAAACGGGTTAACCAGCCAGCAGATAGCCCGACAACTCAATATCTCCCTGGAAACAGTAAAGACCCACAGGCGAAATATCAGGAAAAAACTGGGTATTCAAAACAAGAAAAAAAATCTTAGAAGCTACCTTCTTTCCCACTGGAATGAACTTCTGAGATAGCTTATCGATCAAAGCTTTAACACTAATAGTAGGTATGTGACATACCTATTTTTATCCCCATCAAAATACCCCTTGTACATTATTTTTTTATGAAAGTATAATGACAACAACAAGTAAGCAGAGTATAAATGCCCGCATCGGGTGTTTTACAAAAGTTTGGGGGTTGGTGGTAAACAGTAAGGTACTGTAGGCTCACCTGGACGTTTTATTGAAAGTGAAATAGCCGGACAGGTAAATCGGGTTCAGGGGTTGAGAGGCACTTGGGGGAGGGGCTCGCCTTCCTCAACTTTTCCTTCACTACTGGTCGCAAAAATCCGGGATGCACATGGAAAGGGTGACGACTGAGAAGCGACGATATGTCAGATACAGGACGAGCGATGACGTATTCGCCGCGCTGGGCAACAAATTTTCGAAGGTTGGTCGGGTTCAGGATATCAGTATCGGGGGGCTGTCTTTCGAGTACATACTGGAACAGTGGCCAAGCGACGACGTTTCGTGTATAGACATTTTCGTTACGAGTAATAACCTCCACGTGTCAAGAATACCCTGCCGGCTCGTCTACGAAATTATCGTCCCGCCGCCCAGAAATATTATCAGCCTTTCTCCCTGCTTAAGACCTAAACGATGTGGTGTGGAGTTTGTTGACCTGACGAAAGAGCAGATAAAGAAAATACACAGGTTAATAGATAAGTTCACCATAGCATAATTCGTTGCGGCACGTCCCTTATTTTTATCCCTTGAAACCATTCCACGTCTCAAGCCAAGTACCAGCCACTGAATTGAAAACAAGTGCCCGTGTTATAGCAATTCTAATTCAATAATGCACTTATAATCCACGTCCAACCAACTATAGAAGCTATTCGTTCGTTGTCAGATTCCAATTCTTTTAGTGAAACCTCCAATTGATTTTCTAGCGCCCATTGACTTTCAAATACACGATTATGAAATGATTTTTCCCGTAACTCTTCCCAGAGATTCTCCATGGGATTTAGTTCCGGAGAATACGGCGGCAAGAAAAGGAGTCGAATATTGTCCGGTATTGCCAGAGATTTTGATTTATGCCACCCGGCACCGTCAAGAATCATCACTATCCTCTCTTCCGGATGTCTTGACGCTACCTCATCGAGAAATATTTGCATACAGTCAGTATTGACATGCGGTAGGATCAATGTATCCAACACACCGTCTAGAACAGAAACTGTTCCATAGACATAGCTATATTCATGACTTACTACTACAT
>JALXAI010000429.1 GCA_026992215.1 Desulfobacterales bacterium
ACCTGATGGTGTTGGACAAAGAGAAAATGAAGGCTTACAACCGTGAGCCGGAGTACTGCTGGGAATGTTACAATTGCGTAAAGATTTGCCCGCAGCAGGCCATTGACGTGCGCGGCTACGCCGACTTCGTTCCCATGGGAGCAAGTGTTGTTCCGTTGAGGGGTTCCGAGGACATCATGTGGACCATTAAGTTCAGGAACGGGATGGTTAAACGCTTCAAGTTCCCCATCCGTACAACTCCCGAAGGATCAGCAGAGCCTTACGTGATTATGGGTTCCAAGGCCGACGATCTGGATAGCGAATATCTTTATTCCGAACCCGAGTCCTTGCTTCTTGATGAACTTCCCAGCAAGTAGTAACTATTTTTAGGAGGTGCTAGATATGGAACAGTTTGAAACCGTCGTAATGAGTACCGATCTTTTGATAATCGGTGGTGGTATGTCTGCCTGTGGCGCTGCCGTGGAAGCAGTCCATTGGGCGAAGGACAAGAATATAAAGATATTGCTGGTGGACAAGGCGGCCATGGACAGGAGCGGTGCCGTGGCGATGGGTCTTTCCGCCATTAACACCTACCTCGGTGTGGGAAAAGAAGGCGGGAACAAGCCCGAAGAGTTCGTAGACTACGTGGTCAATGACCAGATGGGCGTCATTCGTCAGGACCTCGTATATGACATTGGTCGTCACGTTGACTCCTCCGTTCACCTTTTCGAAAAGTGGGGCCTGCCCATATGGAAAGACGAACAGGGCAATTACGTCCATGAAGGTCGCTGGCAGATCATGATCAATGGTGAGTCTTATAAGTTCATCGTTGCCGAGGCAGCGAAGAACGCTCTCGGGATGGACAACATCCTTGAAAGGGTATTCATCGTAAAGTTGTTGCTTGATGAAAAGAGACCCAACACCATTGCCGGTGCCGTGGGATTCAGCGTACGTGAAAACAAGTTCTACGTATTCAAGGCCAAGGCAATCATCATGTGCTGTGGTGGCGCCGTTCATATCTTCAGGCCGAGGTCTGTCGGCGAAGGTATGGGAAGAACATGGTATCCGCCATGGAACGCAGGTTCCAACTATGCCATGATCGCACAGGTTGGTGGGAAACTTACCCAGATGGAAAGCCGTTTCATCCCGACTCGTTTTAAGGATGGTTACGGCCCTGTTGGCGCCTGGTTCTTGCTGTTTAAATCCCGGGCAACCAATGCCTTCGGAGAAAACTACATTGAGACCCGCGTGGAAGAAATCAAGCCCTGGGAACCCTACGCAAGTCACAAGCCGGTGCCCACGCCTTTGAGAAACCATCAGATGATCCTTGAAATGGTAGAAGGAAACGGCCCCGTGTACATGAGAACCGAGGAAGCTATCGCAAACCTCGCGGCTCAGTACAAAGATGACCCCAAGATGTTTAAGAGGAAACTGAAAGAGCTGGAAGCCGAGGCATGGGAAGACTTCCTTGACATGACGATCAGCCAGGCTCTGCTGTGGGCTGCTTGCAACATCCAGCCTGAGAAACAATCTTCCGAAATCCAGGCGTCCGAGCCTTACTTCATCGGTTCCCACGCATCCTGCTCCGGTGCATGGTGCAGCGGTCCCGCTGATATAGCTCCCGATGAGTACAAGTGGGGCTATGACGGTGACAAGTCGGTAACCTACAACCGCATGACCACCGTAAACGGCCTTTTCGCTGCAGGTGACGGATGTGGTGGAAACGCTCATAAGTTCTCCTCAGGTTCTCATGCTGAGGGTAGAATTGCAGCGAAGGCCGCCATCAAGTACATCCTCAATCACAACGAGGAACCTGCACTTGACGAATCCAAGTTCGACGAGTACAAGGCGGAAATTTACAGGCCGCTGAAGACCTACGAGGAAGGCAGGAGCCTTACGGTAACAGACGACATTAACCCGAATTACATCCTGCCCAAGATGTTCCTGTTCCGCTTGAACAAGATCATGGACGAGTACGTGGGTGGAACATCCTACTGGTTCGCCACGAACGAAAAGATGCTCGAAACAGGTTATCAGTACCTGACCTGGCTCAAGGAAGACTCCGAGAAACTGGCAGCCAGGGATCTGCACGAGCTTATGAGGGCATGGGAGAACTATCACCGTCTGTGGACTGCTGAGGCTCACCTCATGCACGTCAAGTATCGTCAGGAAACCCGTTATCCCGGTTATCTGTACAGGAGTGACTTTAAAGACCTGGATGAGGAAAACTGGCTGGCATTTACCATTTCTCAGTACAACCTGGAAACCGGGGAATGGGAAATGTCCAAGGTGCCTGTAGTTGATATCTTCGGCGTAATTGGCAAGAAGTAGACGATTGTAGCCCCGGGCCCCGTGCCCGGGGCAATCATGTCGTATCACGGGTATAAAAAGCGGCACTCGATGATGAATAGATGAAGCAGCCCTGGGGCTGCTTTCGGTTCCTTCGTTGAGTCGGGAATTTTCCTAATGACTTTAACTACCACGGGGGAAAAGTATGGCAGAAGAGAAAAAGATGCCTTCTGGTACCAACAGCGTATTGGTGGTTGGAGGAGGAATAAGTGGGTTAACTGCTGCTGTCGAGGCAGCAGAAGTGGGGTATGAGGTATTTATTGTAGAAAAAAACCCTTATCTTGGCGGACGTGTCGCCCAGATGACCAAGTACTTCCCCAAACTTTGTCCTCCTTATTGTGGACTGGAAATTAACTTTCGAAGAATTAAGGATAACAACAGGATAAGATTCTTTACCTGTGCTGAAGTGGAAAATGTGAGCGGCCAAAGGGGAGATTACAACGTTACCATACGTTTGAATCCTCGCTACGTGAACGAAAATTGTACTTCTTGCGGGGAGTGTATAAAAGTATGCCCTGTGGAGAGAGACAACGATTTTAATTTTGGAATGGATAAAAGCAAAGCTATTTATCTCCCCCACGAAATGGCTTTCCCCATGCGCTATGTGATAGATATGGATGCGTGCCTGGGGGAAGAATGTGGTAAATGTGTGGCCGCCTGTAAATATGATGCAATTGAACTGGGTATGGCATCCAGTACTTTTGATTTGAAAGTTGCCTCCATAATCTGGGCTACGGGCTGGGAACCTTACGATGCAACTAAAATTGACAATCTTGGCTTCGGTCAATACCCCAACATCATAACAAACATGATGATGGAAAGGTTGGCATCGGTGAACGGGCCGACCCAGGGAAAGATCCTGCGCCCTTCTGACAACAAAGAAATAAGCAGTATTGCCTTCGTACAGTGTGCGGGTTCCCGGGACGAAAATCATTTGCCTTACTGTTCGTACATATGCTGCATGGCTTCTTTGAAACAGGCCACGTACGTAAGAGAACAGTATCCTGACGCAGAGATATACGTTTTTTACATTGATTTAAGGACACCCGGTCGATACGAGAAGTTTTTAAATAATGTCCAGGCGGACGAGAAGGTCTTCTTCATAAAGGGCAAGGTCGCAAAAGTAACCGAAGACCCAGAAACCGGGAACATTACAGTCGAAGCAGAAGATGCTGTTTCTGGTCGAAAGGTGCAAAAAGAGGTGGAAATGGTGGTGCTGGCCACGGGAATGGCTCCGTCTGCTGCTAACATGGCATTACCTGATGAAATAAAGGTGGATGAAAGTGGCTTCATTGTCAATGGCCTCAAGGACGGCGGAATGTTTGCCGTGGGTTGTGCCAAGAAGCCTGTGGACGTGGTATCTTGCGTGGAAGATTCGACTGGGGCAGCGCTCAAGGCCATTCAAACCATGGTGAGGAGGTAACTTCTATGGAAAAGAAGATAGGAGTTTATATCTGTACAGGGTGTGGGATCGGGGAGGCTCTCGATGTGGATAAATTATCCGAGATAGCCACCGGCGAATACAAGGTTGCGTTGTGTAAAACACATCCTTTTTTGTGTGGTAAGGAAGGCGTCCAGCTTATAAAGGATGATATCGACAGCGAGGGAGTCAATGCGGTCGTCCTGATGGCCTGTTCTCACAGGGTAAATTACGACGTGTTCAAATTCCCCGGTGTTCTGGTGGAAAGGGGAAACATACGGGAACAGGTTGTGTGGAGCCACCCGGCCAACGATGAAGATACGCAGATGATGGCCGAAGATTATACCAGGATGGCCATTGTCAAGACGGAGAAAAGCGAACTCCCTGAGCCCCACAAGGAAGACAT
>JALXAI010000430.1 GCA_026992215.1 Desulfobacterales bacterium
ATTTCTCATCATTAAGATGTCTTCCCGTTTCAAGCAACCGCTGCAACGTTTCAACGCGCCATCAGTCTGTCTACGCTTCATATAGAATTCGCGCACTTTCTTCATGCTATTTTTTACCTTGAGTGTTACACATAGATCCACGAAATCTTTCTTAACCCCCTGTTCAGATATTGCTTTGATTTTTTTCCGTGCCAATATCCTTAACATTAGCAATACGAACTTTGCGCACTCAATGGCCCGATATACCAAAGGGGGAACATAGTATAGCAGAGATACGAGGATACCTCCAACGCGGCTGAGCCGCAACCAAAATTTAGGATGCAACCCTTCGACGGGCTCAGGGCACCGCCCTTCGGGAGGCTCAGGACACCGCCCTTCGGCCCTTCGACCCTTCGACAGGCTCAGGGCGCCGCAGGCTCAGGGCACCGCAGGCTCAGGACAGCGCAAACCTCCTTCAACCATTTCAACTTCCTCAACCTCCTCAACCAAGCAGTACTTCAGAAGACCCATTATCCGCTCTTCTGCGCTCAAGGGCGCTTGTTTTTCTCAGCGTCATTGAACAATGGATTACCAGGATTAGGATCGAAAGTAAGACAGGTAAAAACGTTACATGTCTTAAAAGAAGTATTCTAATACCCTTGAATCTCAACGCTTTTGGGAAATATCTCGTCGGGTTTTTCATTAATTTTCAATTATTTTCAAAAAATATCCGAATTAGCTTGCTTTTAATTTAAAAGGGGTTATAGTTAAGGCCAATTGTGACGGTTCACGGATTTCGTGAACAGGAAGGTTTTACACTGAGGGTTTGTTCCATTTGCAATAAGTGGCACCTCAAGTTGGGAACCGTAAAAAATTTTAAAAGGAGGATGTCACTATGGCTAATGGAATCGTAAAATGGTTTAACGAACGAAAAGGTTATGGCTTTATTCAGCAGGAAGAAGGGCCGGACGTATTTGTACACCACACCGGTATCAATGCGAGCGGTTTTAAGACCCTGAACGAAGGAGACCGGGTCACGTTTGACATAGAAGAGGGAAACAAGGGACCCGCTGCCGTAAACGTAACCGTTGAGTAAGTTAGAATTTTCATTCCGAAAATCTGAGGCACCCTGCCAGATCAGGGTGCCTTTTTATTTGATCTTCGAAAGCTTCCTACCTGAGAACCTGAAGCCGGGGGCATCCGTCACGGTCGAAGCCTATTCTGACGTTATTCGGTTCGCTGTTCCACCCGGGTTTATGCCTCGATGGACACGAAGCCGGCACGTAAAAAACAATGTTTGAATTTCCGGCGAGGGCAGAGATGGTGGAAATTTCGCTTGCATCAAGTCCCACCAGGTAGCCGGCTGCCGTCAAATCCGCGAGCAGCCTTGAAATTTTGTCGCGAAAATCGTTGTCCAGAATCATTGATTTGTTAATGGCAAACGCTTCCAGGTCGGTTTTTGCTTCCCCGAAATCTTCCGGAAACCTAGCTCCGTAGACCACTTTTTTCAAGAGCGCATTGATCTGCGCCAGGCTCGTTCTGGCAGCTTCCAGGGAGGTAAAGCCGCCGGGTTTTCCGATGTCTGCTTCAAGGGTTACGAGAGCGGGTGACGGCCACCTGATTCGCCATTTCAGGAAGTCATCGTTTTCGCATCCGTTCTGGCATATGATCCTGGCATAAAATTTTCGGTCGAGATCCCGGTAGAACCTTTCGTCCTCGGGGTTTACTTCCCTGTTCAGGCATGAATGGAACGTTTCCCAGCTTTTTATACAGTCCCTGTTTTTGAACCATGGGCGAAGATCTGCCGTGGCGGAAATTCTCGTAACCGCTCGCCGGGGGCGTTTTCGAAGAAAGACCGAGGGCACTTTACCCGCGGAAATGCTGAGCTCGTCCACGCCGATGGCGTTTCGTTCCCTCTCAATCCAGGCCCCCGGCGGTTCCTTCAGCTTCGTCCCCGGCTTATTGATGCAAATGTATACTATCCCCATGACGGTGGGCATTGCCAGGGCGCTCTGTATCCAGCATGCCACAAGAACAAACACGATCCATCTCATTTTGAGACCTGTTTCTTTATGATCTGTATTTCAACACGCCTGTTTCTGGCTCGACCGGCTTCGGTGCTGTTGTCCGCGATTGGGTTCGCCTTGCCCTTTCCGACTATCTCAAAGAGTTCCGGATTAATGTTCTGGCAGTACATGAGGTAGTCAGCAACTGACTGGGCGCGCTGGAGGGAAAGCTTGAGGTTATACGCGTCAGAACCGATATTATCGGTGTAGCCGGTAACAACTATTTTCTTTACTTTCCTGTCTCTGATAACATCAGCCACCACGTTAAGGGCTTTCTTTGCTTCCGGCTTGAGAACGAACTTGTTGAAATCGAAGAGCACCTTTTCAGGAACCGTGAGTGTCAGCTCTTTTCCGGTTTCGTTTACCGAAATACCGAGCTTTTCGGGAGTGGGTTTTGCTTCCTTTTCCGTGTATTTCGTAACCCTGATGCTGGAAACCAGCACCTGGTATGGTGTCTCGGACCTGTCATGGATAAGAGCAAAACCGTCCACGTGACTCTTTTCATCCAGGTGAAAAGGCAGCGAGGTAACCCTTTTGCTGTTCAAGTAAACCCTGAACTGCCCCCGTCTCACCTGCACGGCAATGTGCTTGATCTTGTCCTTGCACGGGCGAAAAGAAGCCACCTGCCCTGCACCGGGAACCGAAAGCTCGCAATAGCCATTTACCTCGATCGCGCCTGGCACTCCCTTGATCTCCTGCCACTTGCCGTTATTGATACTGTACAGTTTGAGGAAGAAACGGTCATAGGAGCGCGTTTTGTGCCACACGAGATCGAAGTCAATGGCGAAGTCGTCCCTTCCCAGGGGCACTTTCTTGCCCAGAACCATGGTGGCAGTGCTAGTGTGGCTGACAAAAATTCGGTTTTCAAACTTGACGCACTCAAGGGCACCTTCAAGCCTGTCGAAGTTCTCCGGAGGTTCGCCGACGGGACAGTTCTTGAAGTCTGCCCTGAAAAGAATTCTGTCTCCGGGCTTGAACCCGTACCTCGTTTTACCAGTGACGAGCGATGCGGCTCTGGCAGAAAGAGGGATCAATAGAAACGCAACAAGAATCGCAAGCACTTTTTTCATAGTTCACCTCCTGAGATCTGACAATGTAACCGGGGAATAACCTCCGTGTACATACCCGCTGCCGGATATTCGGCGCAATAAACCCATACGAAATAAAATTGCCGTGACTGAAAAAGAGATTGATTTTATAGCCTTCCCATATCAAAAGGTAAAGACCCTGTCTGCTTCCATGCCAAGCTCGTAGAGATCGTCCATCCAGGCCACGGGACAGGTAGCGGATCCCACAAGACCGTGGGATTTCAGGCAAACACCTCAAACATAAAAGTCCCCTTCCTCGGTAAATTGTTCCACCTGTCCTACAACGTCAAATTCGGGTGTCCCCAGCGATTCATAGGTTACCGCTTTACCAAGCATGAACACGCTTACCTCGTCTCCCTTTTTGATTCCGACGTTTGCCATGCGAAGTGCGTTGTACATGGTTTCAGCGTCGTCGGTAGAGATAATAAACAATACTTTCATGCAAACATCCTCCCTTCTCTTTTTGAAACTCCCGTTTCAAAGAATCATACATTTTTGTAGGGCATATGCAAGTCATTAAACGTAGATTTTTCATCGTGCAGATAACCGAGAAATACCCGTATGACGCGGTTTTCTCGCGCATGAAAAGGGGCCGACAGGGCCATGGCTGTCCCTTTCCATGCCGCGTGCCGGTATGGACTCTTGGTGGAGTATCTACTTTTTATGACGGTTTCCGAATAGATAAGAAACGACCATGCTTTTCGCCGGTGGCACAGGTATTGCGTACTTTGAAGAGGTAATATTCCAAGGTAATTACGGGATACGAGATGAAGGACACCATAACTCACCCTGTAAAGAAACTATTGAAAAAACGTGAAGAACTGGTCCGGAAATTCACTGACAGGGAAGAAAACAACTTTCTTTCGAAACATAGCGAGATATACGACAATTACTTCCAGGAATGTTTTGCCGCGAGCCGGGTGGGGCCGAAAGTCAGGATAGACAAGAACCCGTACGCCATCCTTGCACTCGGAGGCTACGGCAGGAAGGAGCAGTGCCTT
>JALXAI010000431.1 GCA_026992215.1 Desulfobacterales bacterium
CGAGCACCGTTTCTTTGTCTCCGTCCCGGAACCCGAAGGAACCATAGTCGTAGATCCCCAGCACGTTGGGGTGACGTACCTGTGCCATGGCTTTGACTTCGTTTCGGAACCGCATCAATCCCTGCTCAAGCTCTTCTTCGTCATCTTCGATGGAAGCAAGCCATTCTCTGGATATGATCTTTATGGCCACGTCTCTCTTCAGGTTCAGCTGGTGAGCCCTGTAGACTTCACCCATTCCACCCTTGGCAATGAACTCGAGAATTACCCACTTGTCATCAATCACGGTGCCTGTTTTAAGTGTTTGTTGAGTTTCGTTCATAATGTTCCTTTGGGGTTTGAGCCGCTGTTACTAATTGTGAAAAGGCTGATGCTACACAATTTTAACAAGAATTACCGATATATTGTCTCTACCGCCTCTTTTGATCGCTTCACTGACCAATTGATCACAGCAAAGGCCGTTTTGTTTTTCTTTGAGAAGGTTCTCGATTGTTTTGTCCGGTACAAGGTCGTATAAACCATCGCTGCACAATAGGTATAAATCTCCCTGTTTGACCTTTTCAATCCGTGTCTCGATTTCATCTATTCCCTGGCCAAGGGCTTCCAGGAGTACGTTTCTAAGGGGATGACAGCAGACGTCTTTCTGTTTTATGTACCCTAATTCCACGGATAGCTGTGCCATGGTTTGATCGTGCGTGAGCTGTTCCAGCCTGCCGTTTCTCAGCCTGTAAATCCTGCTGTCGCCCACGTGTGCCAGCAGGGCGAGTTCCCTGTAAAGGACCATCACGCTCAATGTTGTTCCCATGTCTGAACAGCCGCAATCCTTTTGGGCGCGTTGAAGGATCGATTGATCGAGATCCTTTATCAGCTTTCTGAGAACGCGGACTTTTGTCTCGGGCAGCGAGAGTTCTCGGTCATCTGAGTCTGGCAAAATATCCTCGGGTTCAAAATATTTTAAAAGACCCTGGCAGGCGATCTTGCTGGCGACTTCTCCACCACTGTGGCCACCAAGCCCGTCCGCTACCGCGAACATGTAACCATGGGTTATGGTATCGTAATTGGAATATGGATCGTCGATAACCAGAAGACTGTCTTCATTTTTGTCTCTAACGAGACCAATGTCCGTTCTGGAACACACTTCAATTCGGTAGTCGGTCATTTTGTTATGTGCCTTGTAAGATATGTAAAATTATTGTATGTCACTTTCTAATAAGAGCGTCTTATCTTCTTCTAGCTGCTATCTTTTTTTAGCTTTTTCTTGTACTTTTTTAGGAGTCTCCACTGGCTGTAGCTGCTGGGGCATGACCTGGTGTGTTTCATCTGCCTGGACGCCCCCTTCATATCGCAGCCTTTTCTCATAAGATAGGCGGTAACAAAGGTTCCCGTGCGCCCGATACCGAACCTGCAATGTACCAGGACCTTCTTGCCCGCTTTTATCATAGAGTCAAGCCAATCCAGGGCTTTCTCGAGTTCACCCATGTCAGGGGCGTTTTCGTCGGGAATAGGAAAGTAATAGACTTCAAAGCCCCTGCTTTCTTCTATCTCGTGCAGGTCACAGTACTCCGCGCACAAGTTAACTATCGCCTCGATCCCTTCTTTCTTGATCTTGTCTAAGTCAGCGTAAGACATAGGCGCGTGCCCGACTGCCAGATCCTCCGTTATCCAGGACAATTCGTAATCGCTCATTGACAGATTCCTTGCCTCCCAAAAGCCAAAAAAATAGATGTTAAATTAAACGAAACCTAGGTTAAATCCTCAAGGGTCGCAAAATGGTATTTGCCATCCATGAATTCATTGACGTAGTGTTCAATGGGTGTGTCATTCTTCATGTACATGTCCATCAATCTTGTTGCCCCCAAAAGGCGACCGATTATGTCCAGCTTTTTTTCGATTTCTTCCAGGGTTTCCCCTTTCAATTGTCCGTCCACGAGATCGAGTTTTGTATCTACTTTGAATCCAAGCCTGGATAGTACTGATTTCAGAAATTCAGCCCGTAGAGATCTCTGGTAAAAATCAGCTCCACCCCCTGAAAACCTGAAAAGAATGTAGTTATTGCCGGGTTTATCCCCGCAAATACTGTCCACGATCACAAAGTGATATCCAAAGCGAAGATTGAGATTAAGATAATCGTCGGAAACTATGGCATAGCTGGCGAACATCGATGATTCGGGGCTTATTATACCGCCGCTCATAACGATTTTGTCGTATTCGCCCCAATCAAAGTGAGTAAAATCACCCCACTTGATGCCGGGATGGGTCAACCCTTTGAAAACAGCTTTCATCGGTCTGCTTACAACATCGTCAATGCTTACCGTTTTCGCGTTTTCGAGTCCCGGTTTCAATCCTCCACCAACGTCCAGTATATAGAAAAACATCGGAATTTTGGATGTCAGGGTCTTTGCTCCGCCCAGTTTCCGCATGCGCTTGTTTCCCAGCAAAAACATCTCCTGCACAGCTTTCTCATGTGCGAACCTGATAATATCATGGATTGAACGAACTCCTCCCACTTTGAAAGATTCGTGTTCGGGGTCGGTCATTTTCAAGGGTGAAATGAAGTTTATGATGTAACGTAGTTTCCGTATAAATGGGCTGTCTTCCAGGAGGTTTCGTTGAGCACAGGGGCATTCCAGAAGAGCCTGGGCGATCCCTTCATATACCAGTTTAGCTCCAGCGTAGACTGTGACTTCCTGACCATTCTCCAGTCTTGAAGTCGCCTCACCGGTATTTACTAGGGTGGGAACGCCAAACTCCCGCGCCACAGACGCGAAGTGACCTGCAGTGCTTCCGGCGTCCGTCACCACCGCGCTTAGCCTGTCCATGACTTTAACGTAGTGTGGTGAGGCGTTTCTGGCTACTAAAACAGCTCCCATGGGAGTGTTTTCTATGTCCTTTTCTTCCTTTATCTTGTATACCTTGCCGGCAGCTATTCCCGAACAGGCTCGTTCTCCACCCGACAGAAGAATCTTGTTCGAAACGGTGTCGCACGTGCAGACATCAACGTTTTCTTCAACTTCGTCGACTTTTAGGAGTCTTGACTGGAGAATATAAAGTTTCCTGTCTCTGTCGAGGGCCCATTCCACGTCCTGGGGCTCTCCGTAATATTTTTCAAGTTCAATTCCGTGGGATGCAAGAGTCAGGACCGTGTTGTCATCTATGCTTGGTTTTGTTTGAAGCTCTTTTTTGACTTCCACGATTTTTGTGCTTTCACCATCAGAGAAGACCATCTGTTTTTCTTTTGGTATGATTTTCTTTTCAACGATCTTAAGGGGATCTGTTTTCTCAACCTTTATCATGTCTGGCGATACTTCTCCGCTTACAAGCAGTTCCCCAAGTCCCCAGATAGAATGAATCGTTGTGACATCTTTCCGGTCTTCCTCCACGTCCACGGTGTACATCACACCGCTGGACGCCGCATTTATCATTTCCAGCACGAGAACCGCCATGGGGGTTTCCTCGTCAGAGAGCCCGTAGTTAACACGGTAGTAAAGCGCTCTTGGGGAGTATTTACTTGCTATGACTTCCCTGTAAGCGTTGGCAACGTCGTCTGGCTTTATATTGAGCAGTGTTTTGTACTGACCCGCGAAGGAAGATCGGCTGTCTTCTCCCACAGCGCTGCTCCTTACGGCGAGCCGAGTGTCTTTGCCGCCCGACCACTTACAAGAACGGAGCATGCGCTCGATTTCCTTTTCAACCTCCGGCGGCACCACGGACACTTTCATCCTTGATATTATGTCTTTGGAAACCGATTCCAGCGATTCAGGAGACTTGATATCAAGCTCGATCAATTTCTGATCTATGAATTCCCTCAAATGGTTTAATTCGATAAATCTATTAAATGACCTGGTAGAAATGACAAATCCCGTTGGCGTTATCAGTCCCACGTCTTTCACGATTCTTGAAAGATTATACGCTTTTCCTCCGACCAGGTGGTAGTCTTCTTCCGATACATCGTGCAGAGTCATGGCAAACGGAGCGGAATCGTTAATCCTTGGGGGCTCCAGCATGAATCGAATGTAGCTGTCTATTTTCTTGAAGTAAGATTTTAGGTCAGAGTATCCTTTCGGGGACATGGTTATGAGATTGTCAATTATGGTGCTGACGCATGAAGCCAGCTCGTAGTATTTGGTTTCTATGA
>JALXAI010000432.1 GCA_026992215.1 Desulfobacterales bacterium
GACATAGACAGCCCCCATACTTTTACTCCGGAAGATCTTGAAAAAATAGAGAAAAAGATGGCCGAAATCGTGAAAGAAGACATTCCTTTTGAGCGAATTGAAATGGATAAAGAGAAGGCCATCGAATTTTTCAAGGAAAGGAATGATCCTTACAAGGTTGAAATACTGGAAGAAGTCGAAGGGGACAGGGTATCGGTTTACAAGCAGGGATCTTTCGTGGATCTTTGCAGGGGGCCTCATGTCCCGAGCACGAAGTATATCAAGGCCTTTAAGCTCACGGGGCTTGCCGGAGCATACTGGCGAGGAGACGAGCGAAACAAGATGCTCCAGCGCATCTACGGTACCGCGTTTCCCGATAAGAAATCCCTGAAAAGGTACCTGGCACACCTGGAAGAAGCTCGCAGGAGGGACCACAGGCGACTTGGCAAGGAACTTGACCTGTTCAGTTTCAGTGATGAGGTAGGGGCGGGGATGGTGATATACCATCCTAAGGGAGCAATGGTAAGGCATATCCTGGAGACCTTCGAAAAGCAGGAACACCTCAAAAGGGGTTATCAGTTAGTCATTGGTCCCACGTTGCTCAAAACCGAACTGTGGAAAAAATCCGGTCACTTTGATCACTACCGCGAATTTATGTATTTTACCGAGATAGAGGGGCAGTCCTACGGAATAAAACCGATGAATTGTCTTGCCCACATGCTTATTTATAAGTCCCAGATCAGATCTTACAGGGATTTGCCCATACGTTACTTCGAACTGGGTACAGTACACAGGCACGAAAAGTCGGGAGTTTTGCACGGCCTTCTGAGAGTTCGACAATTTACCCAGGACGATGCTCACATCCTGTGTACTCCGGAGCAACTCAACGATGAAATTATCGGAATTATAGACTTTGTTATCCACACCATGGATATATTTGATTTTCCCTACGAGATGGAAATCAGCACGCGTCCGGAGAAATCCATAGGCACGGACGAAGATTGGGAAAGAGCCACAAACGCCCTGGAAAACGCTTTGAAACAAAAAGGGATCTCATACGATATTTGTCCGGGTGAGGGCGCTTTCTATGGGCCCAAGATTGACGTCAAGCTGAAAGATGCTCTTGATCGCAGATGGCAGTGCGCGACAATTCAATGTGACTTCACGCTGCCCGAACGTTTTGACCTGACCTACATTGGGCCTGACGGACAGAAACACAGGCCGGTGATGGTTCACAGGGTGATTCTTGGGGCTCTTGAGAGATTCCTGGGAGTGTTGATAGAGCATTATGCGGGTGCCTTCCCCACCTGGTTGGCTCCGGTGCAGGCGATTATTCTCACCGTTACCGACAGGCATGGTCCTTTTGCCCGTAGGGTCTATGAGGAACTCAAGGACGCAAAAGTGAGGGTGGAACTTGATTCGAGGAACGAAAAGCTCGGCTACAAAATAAGGGAAGCGCAACTGCAGAAGGTGCCGTACATGCTGGTTGTAGGAGACAACGAGGTAGAAGCACAAAAGGTCAAACCCAGGCGAAGGGATGGTGCCCAGCTGGATATGATGAGTCCCCGGGAATTTGTGACAATGATTGAAGAGGAATGTTTAACCCAGTCGAAAGGTACCATAGGGCTTGTTTAACGGTAGGGTCTTTGTGATCCGAGTAACCCAAGGAGGTGGTAATCATAACTAAAAGAGTAAACGTGAATCGCCAGATTCGGGCCAGGGAGGTCCGTGTTATTGATCCCGACGGGAAACAGGTGGGAGTAATGCCTCTTGTTGAGGCGCTGAAAATGGCTGAAGACTACAGGCTGGACCTTGTGGAAGTAGCCCCCAATGCCAATCCGCCTGTTTGCCGGATAATGGATTATGGTAAGTACAAGTACCAGCAAAGCAAGAAAAGCCAGGAAGCGAGGAAAAAGCAGACCTACATCCAGGTAAAAGAAGTTAAAATGCGCCCGAAGACCGATGAACACGATCTGCAATTCAAGATCAGGCATATTAAACGTTTTCTTACCCAAAAAAATAAAGCAAAGGTTACGGTTGTGTTCAGAGGGCGGGAAATCAGTTATACTGAACCCGGTAGACGGGTACTTCAAAGAGTGATTGACGAGGTTGGTGATCTTGGTGTCGTGGAACAGCCGCCCAAGATGGAAGGCAGGAACATGGTTATGATTCTTGCCCCCAAAACCTGATGAAGTGCCTTACATAACAGAAACTGGTCGATAGTATCGAGCGAAGTATCGGGGCTGCGCGCAGGGCAAAAAAGTCTTGACAGCGCAGCCCTTTCTAATTATCGTATCCGACTTCGGATCGTTCTGGTGATGCGTCGCCCGTGAACCTTATACGGAGGAAATATAATGCCCAAACTGAAGACCAATCGTGGAGCAGCAAAGAGATTCAAGATTACTGGCAGCGGGAAAGTTATGAGAGTCAGGGCCAACAAGAGCCACATTCTGACCAAGAAAAGTTCCAAGAGGAAGAGAAGGCTGCGACAGCAGACTCTTGTAGCAAAGTCAGACATGGTTCGCGTGAAAAGAATGCTGGGACTCTGAACCTTGCCGAAAATTACCCGAGCCCGCTTCATGGCGGGGTTTTGCCTGTTTCGCGACTTAGAACTACATTATGACTACGATATGATACAGAGGTGATTGGTTATGCCACGAGCAAAAAATAGTGTTGCGTCCAGAAGGCGCCGCAAGAAGGTTTTAAAGCTTGCCAAGGGATACAGGGGAGGAAACAGCAAGCTTATACGAACTGCCAAAAACAGGGTTGCCAAGGCTCTTTCGTATGCCTACAGGGACAGAAAAGTCAGAAAAAGGGCGTTTCGTAGCCTGTGGATAGTTCGGATCAATGCCGCCGCGCGACAGCACGGTTTGACGTATTCAACCTTTATGTGCGGCTTGAAAAAAGCTGACATTGACCTGGACAGGAAGGTCCTGGCCGATCTGGCGGTGCATGATCCCGAGGGGTTTGCGAAACTCGTAACTATTGTTAAGGAAGCTGCGTAGAGTCGGTTTGTTTCTGAGATGGAAAATAAGATAAAAGAAGTTGTAGAGGAAGCGCGTCGACTTCTGAAAGATGCGAGGACAACTCAGCAGCTGGAAGAATTGCGGGTTCGTTTCATCGGGAGAAAAGGGCGTATTACCGCACTTTTCAAGGAACTTGGCAAGCTTGACAAGGAAAAAAGACCTGTAGTCGGTAAACTCCTCAACGAAGCCAAGACCACTCTGGAAAGTGAACTGGAGAAGGCCTTAAAAGAACGGAAGCGGGCGGAGAGCCGCAGGGAAAAGATCGATGTAACCCTTCCGGGCAGAAAGCCTTTCGTGGGAACCCTGCATCCGATTACGAAAATCGCAAGGGAGATCTGTTCGATTTTCCAACGTCTCGGATTTGACATCGTGGAAGGCCCCGAGGTAGAACTTGACTACTACAACTTCGAGGCGTTGAACATCCCCAGGGAACATCCTGCAAGGGACATGCAGGATACGTTCTACATCACGGATAACGTGGTGCTGCGCACCCATACCTCGCCCATCCAGGTCAGGGTCATGGAACAGCGCAAACCTCCCCTCAGAATCATTGCTCCCGGCAAGACCTACAGAAGAGATTCGGATCTGACTCACACCCCCATGTTTCACCAGGTTGAAGGGTTAATGGTCGGGGAAAAGGTATCATTCGGAGACCTCAAGGGTATCCTGACGATCTTTGTGCACCAGATGTTCGGGGAGGACGTAGGACTGAGGTTCAGACCGAGCTTTTTCCCTTTTACCGAGCCGAGTGCGGAAGTGGACATTCAGTGTGTGATATGCAGAGGGGAAGGGTGCCGGGTGTGTTCTCACACGGGATGGCTTGAAATACTTGGATCCGGCATGGTAGACCCGGAGGTTTTCAAAATGGTGGGATATGATCCCGATTCCATAACGGGTTTTGCGTTCGGAATGGGAATCGAACGGATAGCCATGCTCAAGCTGGGCATCAATGATCTGAGGCTCTTTTTCGACAACGACCTGCGTTTTCTCCGGCAGTTTTAGTTGATCCCTGATCAAATTATTTCCCTTTAAGAACAGGAAGTAGCAATGCTGGTTAGTTTCAATTGGTTGAAAGACTACGTGGACGTTGAATTGAACCCGGACGAGGTTGCAAC
>JALXAI010000433.1 GCA_026992215.1 Desulfobacterales bacterium
CCCTGGATGGAGCCAGGGAGGTATGGGGAGCTGTTCTGGCATCCACCGTCACAACGGTTGCGGTGTTTCTGCCCGTCATATTTCTTAAGGAAGAAGCCGGACAACTTTTTCGGGACATAGCGATAGCCGTCACGTTTTCAGTCTCGCTCAGTCTCGTGGTTTCGATAACGGTTATCCCCATGCTGAGCTCGAGGCTCTATTCATGGTTTTCGGGCAAGGGCAGACGAGCTCCAGCGGGACAGACTCTCACAAGCTTCGGCAACATGATGATTGACTCCATCGTTTCCGCGGCAAGGTTCTGCATACGAAACCCACTTACAAGACTTGCCACGATCGTGACGCTGACAGCCCTGGCGGTGGCATCAGTTATGCTCCTTTTGCCCAAAATGGAATATCTACCCAAGGGAAACAGGAATCTCGTCATGGGGATATTGATCCCTCCCCCTGGATACTCTTACCAGGAACGGAACAAAATAGGACGATACATTTTCAGCGTTGCCAGGCCCTATTTCAAACACGCCGGAAAAGATGGCATCCCCCAGCTGAGGAACCTGTTTTTTGTTGCGTCAGAACGATTTACTCTTTTCGGAATGGTTGCAAAAGAAATGGATAAGGCCAGGTTGCTGCTTCCGCTGGGGCAGCGCATTGTTAGAACCATACCGGGAGTTTTTGGCGTGGTAATGCAACAGGGTATTTTTGAATCGAGGCTCGGAAGAGGAAGAACTGTGGTGATTAATATAGCGGGCAACGAGCTGATACCTCTTGTAAATACCGCGAGGACCATGTACGCGATGACCCTCGGGGCGATTCCCGGATCCCAGATAAGGCCAGTGCCGTCTCTCGAGATCACCTACCCGCAGACAGACTTCGTTCCCGATCCGGAAAAACTTTCCGCCAACAGCATGAGCGCAAGGGGCCTGGGAATGGCCATCGACGTTATGGTGGATGGCAGAAAAATAGACGAGTTTAAGCGAGAAGGGCTCACCTCCCTTGACATCATTCTTACCAGCGGTGATAAGTATTTCAAATCTCCCGAAGAAGTAGCCAAAACCCTGATCGCTACACCCGCGGGAAAACTAGTCCCCGTAAGCTCGCTGGCTCACCTCTCATACACACAGGGACTCACGGAAATATACCACATGGAGCGAAAAAGGACTTTCAGCCTTGAGGTTACTCCCCCGACAAATATACCGGTTCAAAAGGCAATGGAAATCATAAGAAGCAACGTGGTGACCCCATTGAAAAAAGCCGGTAAATTGAAAAACATGGCTGTGTTCCTGGGCGGTGTGGCCGACAAGCTCACGCAGGCGCGTATAGCCCTGCAGGGCAACTTCATACTCGCTGCCATCATCATCTACCTCTTGATGGCAGCACTCTTCGAAAACTTTCTCTATCCTTTTATTATCATATTCTCAGTGCCTCTCGCCGCAGCCGGAGGCGTTATAGGCCTGAAACTTGTCAATCTCTTTATAGCCCCCCAGGCACTGGACATCCTCACCATGTTGGGTTTTGTAATTCTGATCGGTGTTGTGGTAAATAACGCCATATTGATTGTACATCAGACTCTGAATAACGTCAGGTACGGAGAATTGACGGGTCAGGAAGCGATCCTTGATTCCGTCAGAACGAGAATCAGGCCAATATTCATGAGCGCCATTACCAGCATATTCGGCATGTTGCCCCTGGTAGTGGCACCCGGAGCAGGCTCTGAGCTTTACCGGGGACTCGGGAGCGTTGTTCTCGGTGGCCTGGCTCTTTCAACGGTATTCACCCTGTTTGTCATTCCTTCCCTTCTGGCGTTTTTTGTGAGGGGAGACAATAGAAAGGGAGATCAGGAGAAATGAAAAAGATAGCAACCGTGGTTCTGCTTTTGCTGATATTCGGAACAGCCCGACTTTGCTTCTCCATTTCACTGGAAGATTGCATCCGGAAAGCGATTAAGAACAGAGACATTATAAAAAAGTTTCAGTACCAGGTAAAGGCAGCCAGGGAAAAAGAACGGGCAGCCATGGGAGGCTTTTTGCCAACCCTCGATCTTGAATACTCGGGATCAAGGATCAGGACCAGGGGGTCTTACGGAGACACCGACTTCCAGAACTTTTCGGGAGTAACCGGCAGCAGCTCACATATTCCAACCGGATCCATTAACTTCTCGGGAGACCTCAACGATACCAGGTCCTATTCGACCTTCTCGGCAACCCTTGCCTACAATCTTTTCAGGGGATTCGGAGATTACCGCGCATTGAAGGCGGCTCGTTACTCAACGTCTGCCCAAAACTACCTTTTGAGCGCCCAGATCGCGGACGTGATCCTCGGTGTAAAAAAGGCTTACATAGACGCTCTTAGAGCCAGAAGCCACCTGAAAGTTTCGAAAGCAGCCGTGGATCTGTTGAAGAAACAGGAAGCGGACACCGAGGTCAAACGCGAAGTCGGAATGATTACCAGGAGAGAACTCCTTAAAGTCAAAGTGGAACTAGACTCCGCCAGGCAGGATCTGTTGACGGCACAAACGAACTACTCCAAGGCACTCGATCGTCTTAAAAGAGTCATCGGGATTCCGTATTCATCAAAGATAGACGTGGAGGATATCGCACTTAGGGAGATAAACACTTCCAGCTTCGAAAGGCTGAAAAAAAGGCTCCTGGAACAGAGAAGTGAAATCAAGTATTACAGGATGCTTATTTCGTCGCTCGAAGAACAGAAAAAAGCCTCGGAGGCCAACTACTACCCGAACATCGGCGTAAGCCTTTCATACACGAAGTTTGGAGACGATTTTGACATGAAGACAAAAGACGAGGGCATGGATTACGAGGCCCTTTTAATGATGACGGCACGGTGGAACCTGTTTAACGGACTGAAAGACTACGCCGGAGTAAAGGAAACCCTTTACCGGAAGATAGCCACCGAAAGAGAACTTAGGGAACTTGAAAACGAGCTCGTCCTGCAACTCAGAAACGCCATAGACGACCTTGTTGTTGCCAAAAACCGGCTTAAAGTGGCAGAAACGGCACTAGCAGAAGGAAAAGAACACTACAGGACTACCTACGAAGCCTTTAAAAGCGGAATCGCCACAACCACTGACCTGCTCGACGCTCGCTACTTCCTCACGAGGTCCGAAAATCAAAAAGTAGACTCGTTTTACGACGTCCAGTTAGCGATTGCACAACTGCAAAGGGTGATCGAAGCCGATCAGAATTATTGAAGCTTAAAAAACCAGATAAAGCCGGTACAACGAGGCGGTAATGGAATTCCGGCACCGGTTACCGGCTAAACATTGAGGGAATTGACCAGGGCAACCAAGCCGCAACCAGAAAGCACTCAACCCTTTCAACCTTCTCAACCTCCTCAACCTTCCCTCCTCAACCATTTCAACTTCCTCAGCCTCCTCAACCATACGAAACACTCTGCCCCCCGCAGCCACCGTCCAGGAATCCCCGGATCATACTCAGCCCGTTTTTTCATTCTTCACGTCTTCTGAATCATCCGGGAGCAGGAACAATCAAGGCAGGTGAAAATGTCATAGACTGGCAGAGAAAACACGCCGGCGCCGGGGTAACCACCTATTTGCCGCGGTAGTTATTATGATACATTACGTGTTGACTTTCACCCGGAGGATTTGTTATATAAGTTGCGTAAGGGGCTGTAGCTCAGTTTGGGAGAGCGCCTGAATGGCATTCAGGAGGTCGGCGGTTCGATCCCGCTCAGCTCCACCAGACAAGTTAAATTAACCCAACCTCCACGGTTGGGTTTTTTATTGATATCGGAAACGGGTATGAGTACAAGACCCATGCAAATGCAAAGAATTTCCTCCTGCAGGCTTCCCGTTGTTGCTATCGTGGGAAGGCCCAACGTGGGTAAGTCCACCCTGTTTAACAGGATAATCAGGCAGCGGAAGGCACTTGTGGATGACGAACCGGGAGTCACCAGGGACAGGATCTACTCAAGGGCAACGTGGGATGGGTATCCCTTTATCGTGGTGGATACCGGGGGGCTGCTGGACAGGGGAGCAGACAGGATAGATGAAGAGGTAAAAAAGCAGGCCCTCACGGCCATAGAAGAGGCGGATCTCGTGGTCTTCGTGGGAGACGCCAGGGCAGGCGTGACTCCTGAAGA
>JALXAI010000434.1 GCA_026992215.1 Desulfobacterales bacterium
CCGCGTATTCTGCACCTAGCCGCCAAGTACCTTTTGTCCACGGATTCAGTAAATTTCCCTTCCGGAGATTTTCCGATTCAGCATGTCACCGCTGTCCGGCACTCAGGTAGGTGTAGCAAGGGGTATGCCATAGCTATAAGATACCGGCGTAGCATCAGCCGGCAAAAACAGTCAGGCCTTTTGAATGCCGTCAAGGCGGGGGGCGTAAAAGCGTCACAAAATACCACACTTGTCAAATGCTTGACAGGTCTATCCCGCGCCTTCTAAGCTTTTCCAGCAGGGTTGTTCTATTGATTCCGAGTAATCGCGCAGCTTCGCTCTTCACCCCGTTTGCCTTTTCCAGGGCTTTGAATATAAGCCTGGTTTCGTACTTTTCCATTTCCGCCTTGAGCGAAATCCCGGTAGACGGGAATTCAAAATCGACCCCTTCAGGATGAAGTTCCTTCCTGCTTTTAAATCTGGGCGGCAGATCCTCCAGCGTTATTTCGTCTCCTTCAACGAGTATAACCAGCCGCTCAAGAAGATTTTCAAGTTCCCGTACATTCCCGGGCCATTCGTATTCGTGGAAACGTTCCATTACTTCCGGGGATATCTTTTTTAAAGGTATATCCCGCAAATGGCAGAAATAATGAAGAAAATGATTGATCAGTGGCTCCAGATCTTCCAGGCGACATCTGAGCGGAGGCAACTCAATGGGAACAACGTTCAACCTGTAGTACAGATCACCCCTGAATTTGCCGTTTTTTACCAGTTCCTCAAGGTTCTTGTTAGTGGCAGCGATCACGCGTATGTCAACCTTAATGGTCTTTACCCCGCCTACCCGTTCAAAGCATCGCTCCTGGAGAACCCGCAACAGTTTTACCTGGAGGGGAAGAGGCATTTCTCCGATTTCATCTAGAAAAATCGTTCCCTTGTGAGCAAGCTCAAACCTGCCGGGCCTGCTTCTGAAAGCATGGGTAAACGCACCCTTCTCGTGGCCGAATAGCTCGCTTTCGAGCAGCTCGCCAGGGATCGCACCACAGTTAATTGGAATCCAGGGCTTGTCTTTTCTCTTGCTGTTATAGTGAATTGCTTTCGCAATAAGTTCCTTGCCCGTACCGCTTTCACCCAGAATCAGCACCGTGCAATCAGCCCTGGCAACCTTGGCCACCATCTTGTAGATATCCTGCATCACCGGGCTGGAACCAATTATTTCCCCCAGCAAGATGCCAGGCGGAGTCTCCCTGGTTAGAGCAGAATCCCCCGGCTGCCCTTTTTTAGTTTTTCTGCCGTATTTTAAAGCCTCTTTGGTGAGAGAAAGGAGGTCTGCTAGCTCAAAAGGTTTCAGCAGATAGTCAAAAGCCTTCCACCTGATTGCCTCTATTGCGGTTTCCAGGGTAGCATGACCAGTGATCAGGATTACGGGAACACCCGGGTGGTTTTCCCGGAAAAACTTAAGAAGCTGTATTCCATCAACTTTCGGAAGGACTATATCAGTTATAACAACATCAAAAGTGCTTTGTTTCGCAAGTTTGATTGCCTCTGCTCCGTCACCGGCCACGGACACCCTAAAACCGGAAGAAGATAGCTTTTCTGCTATCCCTCCCCTGATGACCTCAGAATCATCCACCACAAGAACTGATCCGGCATTCATGAAAGCTACTCCACATTCGTCAAAGCGTGCGACAACATTTATAAGATACCTTTCCGCAGTTAGTTTATTCAAATTTTTATATGGTTGAATCAGCCTGAAATAACGGAACAACAACGAAATAAAACCAGGGCTGCCAGCCCACCTCGCTTAAACGGCGGCTTTGCCGTGATTTTTATACTTCGCTCCCAAAAATGAAACATTCTTACGGTACGAGAAAGCAGGTGAAAGGCGCAAGAAAATTTTTTTCCGGGATATTGACACCGTAAAAATGGTGATTAATTTTTTGTCGGAAAGAGGAAAAAAAACCATAGGGAGGTGATAGGTATGTTAGATCTGGTACCATGGGAAAGGGAACGAAGCTTACTGTCCAGGCCATACCGAAGCCTTCTTGACACTTTCTTTGAAGATTTCCGTTTGCCATCCCTGTTCAGGGAAGAAGAAAGGGAATGGCTCCCTGCTCTCGATATGTCCGAAACGGACAAAGAAATAATCGTTCAGATGGAAGTTCCCGGAATAGATCCTAAAGATATCGAGGTAACCCTCACCAATGATGTCCTGACAATTAAAGGTGAAAAGAAACTTGAGAGGAAAGAAGAAGGTGAGGACTTCCACAGAATCGAGAGAAGGTACGGTGCATTCAATCGCAGCATCAGGCTGCCGGTGGAAGTTAAATCCGATGCGGTAGAAGCAACTTACAAAAATGGAGTGCTGAAGCTGGTACTTCCCAAGACCGAAGAGAGCAGGGCCAAGAAAATCGAAGTTAAACACTAATTCCTCAGATCAACCTCTTAAAGCCGGGGACATTTTCCCCGGCTTTATTTTTCACGTTCTCTCCAGGTGAACACTTAATGAAACTCTGATAAATGAACCTCTTCCCTTTGAATTTTCCTTTGCCCATGGCGCCATTCTTCCCAATCTCGGTTTTTACCAAACATCGGAAAGGATAAGCCGTGTCCTACTACATTAAACAAATTAATTTTGCAGAAAGAATATTACACTACTGTTGTCTCTTCCGGCGAAGCCGGATTGGCAGCGAGTCTTTCTTCCGGAAAGACGAGCGCTCAAAAAAATCCTGTCTATCCCGTCAATCCTGTCTAATATAACACGTTCGACAGGATTTACAGGATCACAATATCCGCTACAGTCTCTTCATAAATAGCTCATTAAGAAATGCCAGTATTTTTTCTGCCCTTTTTTCCCACGAAAACGCCCCGGCTTTTTTGAAAGCATTCCTGGCAAGTCTGCTTCTGAGCTCGGGGTCGCTCACGATCCTTTCTATGCCGGATGCGAGTGCGACGGGATCTCCCGGCGCTACCAGAAGAGCCTCCTTTTCACTGACTATTTCACGAGTGCTTGGAAGATCTGAGGCCACAACCGCCATACCGGCGGCCATGTATTCGAGGAGCTTGAGCGGCGAGGTAAATTTTCTGCCGATCAGGCGATCATCAGAAGTGGGGAGAACTCCAATTGCGGCCTCCTGCAGCACTCGTGGAACGCTTGCCGGAGGAATGTATCCCCAAACGTTGATGCGGCCTTTTTTTTCAAGAAGTCTGAAGGTGTGTAACTGTGTTATCCTGCTTTCAAGATCACCGATTATGTTCAGCTTAATTCCCTCAAGTCGTGCCACGGCTTCAAGGAGCACCTCGATGCCTTTCCACTCGTAACGGGAAGAGCCGACGTAAAAGACTTCCTTCCACGGCTTTTCGTCATCTTTTATCCTGTGATCGTGCCTTATGGCTACTCCGGAAGGCACCACGCAATGAGGCGTTTTGTTGCCGAAACCTTTAGTTATGGCTTCTTCAAGGCCGCGACTGATAAAAACCAGGCCGTCCGCATGCTCGAACACGTAACTTTCAAGCCCGGCGATCCCCGGTTTTTTTTCGGAAAAAATCTCGTGAACTTCGTATACGACCGCCGCGTTTCCGGGTCGTGACTTCGCGAGCAGGTGGGCGATTTTAATATGTCTGGTATAAATAACAACAGGAAGGTTACCCCTTGATAGAATACCGGCCCTGTTTCGTATCTTTCCGGCATACCTGCCGGTCCAGGTAAACGGTCCCCACCTCCTCCTTACCTCCTCTACCACGAGACCCCTCGGTTTCCTCAAACCATAAAAGCCAAAAATGTCCCCTTTAATTCCGGCCGGGAAGAAGTGTACCTCAACGCATTCACCAAGCGCACAAACGGTATTCAGCGCTTGAACGCTTCTGGCATTCCTGGATGGCAGATCTTCCGGGTACGGATAGATTATTCGCACTTGTGCAATCCCGATTCTATTACGTCGAAAACTTCTTCCACGGAAATCAGATCCATGCACCATGGATCCCCGCAATACTTAATAAGGCAGGGATCACAGGGTGGAGGTTTCTTCACGACTTTATGCATATGATAATCCTGGTATGGGCCGGTGTGTTCCACGCGACTTGGCACGAAAAGGGAAACCGTGGGAGTTCCGACGGCGATGGC
>JALXAI010000435.1 GCA_026992215.1 Desulfobacterales bacterium
CACTTTTATTTATCAGCACATCCAGCTTCTCTCGCCTGCTCTTTCGAAGGTTTTCCCTGATCCTGTCAAAAACGATAATGGTATCATTTAGCGAATACCCGACAATCGTCAGGAGAGCCGCCACTACCGCCAGGGTTATTTCCTTGTTCGTTATTGAGAAAGCACCCACCGTTATCGAAACGTCATGTATTAGCGCCACCACCGCTGCCAGGGCATAACTCAGCTTGAGGTACCAGCAAAATATCAGGGTAATTATGAGCGCTCCAAGAATCAAAATGGGCATGCTCACCCCCACAATTGTAAGCACGTAAACGCCGGCAATAAGCGACAGCGCCAGGGAAATACTCAAGCCCCACTTCATTTCAAAACGCCCGGAAATGTATATGGCTATGAAGAGAAGAGAGTAGTATATTGCCAGAAGCGCTTTCTGCCTCAGGTCCTTGCCAACCTTCGGCCCCACCATTTCCACGCGAAGCACCTCAACATTACCCTTGCCCACCTTTTTTTCAAGGGCAAGTTTAACTTCCCTGCTCAAGGTCTGAAGTTTTGTTTCGGTGCGCTCGCTCCTCACCAAGAACTCATTGATATCTCCGCCTCCCAGCTTTTGAATGGTAACGTCTTTCATACCGATAGCCTTCAGGCCGGTCCTTATATCATTTTCACTAACCGGAACCTTGAACTTAAGCTGCACCAGTGTACCACCGGAGAAGTCGACTCCGTACCTCGGGCCACCATGCATTACCAGAGATATCACTCCGGCAATAATCAACAGCAACGAAAATGAAAAAGCCAATTTGCGCTTGCCGATAAAATCGATGTTGACGTCCGGTCGAATCAGTTCCATTTTTTATCCCTTGAAGTTCTCTGGTTTCTGCTATGTTAAATGCTTATACTTTTAATCCTGCGCTTTTGCAGGAGATAATCATAGACCAGCCTGGTAAAAACGATGGCTGTAAACATGCTGGCAACAATACCAAGACTCAACGTTACCGCGAACCCGCGAATAGGGCCCGTGCCGAACTGGAACAGAACCACTGCCGCAATAAGCGTGGTAACATTCGCGTCCACTATGGTGAGAGTGGCTCTGGCGTAACCATGATCAATGGCAGCCCTGGGAGTCTTTCCGAGTCTTAACTCTTCTCTTATCCTTTCAAAGATGAGAACGTTAGCATCCACCGCCATACCAATCGTCAAAATGATACCCGCGATACCGGGAAGTGTCAGGGTTGCCCTCAGGGCCGCAAGGCCCGCCATGATAATAATGATATTGAGAACCAGGGCAACATCGGCCAGTATCCCGGACAGCTTGTAATAAATGCCCATAAACAGAACAACAAGCAGACCACCGATGGCCATGGATCTCAGCCCGCTCCTGATAGAATCGTAACCCAGCGACGGCCCCACGGTTCTTTCTTCCAGGATCTTAACCGGAGCCGGAAGCGATCCTGCTCTAAGCACTATCGCAAGGTCCCGCGCTTCATCCATCGTGAAAGAACCGGTGATACTGGCTCTCCCTCCCGAAATCCGCTCCTGGATCACCGGTGCCGAATAAACAACCCCGTCGAGAACAATAGCAAGCCTTTTTTTAACGTTTTCCGCCGTTATCCTTTCGAAGATTCTTGCCCCTTCCGGGCTAAAAGTTAAAGCAACGTACGGCGTGTTGTACCTGTTATCTATTCTGACCCTGGCGTCAGTGACATATTCCCCGGTAAGAAGCGTGTGATCTTTCAGCACGATTTTCGTTTCCCGTACCTCACCCGTTGCCCTGTCAACAGTTCTCATGGGATACACTTTGTCTCCGGGAGGAAGTTCACCTTTCAGGGCTCTATCCAGGCTCACACTGTCATCTACCAGTTTAAATTCCAGAACGGCAGTTTTTCCGATTAGGTCTATCGCCCTCTGCGGGTCCTTGATACCGGGTAGCTGGATCAGAATCCGGTCTTCACCCTGCGGTCGGATGTCCGGCTCACTCACCCCGAACTGGTCAATCCGGTTTCTGATGGTCTCCAAAGCCTGGCTCACTGCCAGCTTTTTTATCCGCTCCACTTCCTTGGCTTTAAGGGTGAGCTTGTAATACAACTTGCCGTTTTGGACCTCCGGAGTTCCCATCTCCAGAAAGGGAAACTCGTTTTTGACTATCCGTTCGAACTTGGGTCGATCTCCCGTGCGCGTGAGAACCACCACGATTTTGTTGACCCCTTCTCGATTAAGCTTAATAAAGTGAACTCCCTTTTTGCGCAAAATTCTCTTGAGCTCGTGCACTTCACGCTCAACCGAGCTTTCAACCGCCTTGTCCGCCTGCACCTCCAGAACCAGATGCATCCCTCCTTGAAGGTCCAAACCAAGATGAACTTTATCCGTGGGCAAATATTTTGACCACCAGGGAGGAAGCTTGGCAGTCAAGGTGGGGGTCAAAAAAATTATCGATAAAACAATCACACCTGCTACCAGAAGAGTTCGCCACTTTAAATTCTTCAACAGTACTTACTCCTTCTTGCCTAGAACCTCTTCACATCACTTGTTGTTGAATCGACCCGTTAAGACTGGGTTTGTTCTCTGACCAGTCCGGCGATGTATCCCCTGTGGACTTTAACCCTGACCTTGTCAGCGTTCTTGCCTACTTCAGCTACTTCAAGCGTTACAACCGTATCGGTAAGATTGGTTATTTTACCCTGTAGCCCGCCTTGAGTTATCACCAGGTCATCCCTCTTGAGATTGGCCAGCATCTGCCGGTGTTCCTTCTGCTTCTTCTGCTGAGGCCTTATTAGAAGGAAATAAAATATTGCGAACATTAGGATAATGGGTATAAAAGCACCAAAACCACCCTGCTGAGCGCCTGCTTTCCCGCCCATTCCCATCGCATAGGCAACGCTTGCAAAATCCATATACTCCTCCCAAAATTTTTTTTATGCTTAATTAGCGCCAAAATGCCTAGTTGGCAACCTTTTTTTCAGATTCTTCTCGCATTTGGAACTCTTTTCTCAATTTTTCAAGCGTTCCATCCTTAATTGCTCTTCTGACCTCTTTTATAATCGAAAAATAGTAATGCAAATTGTGCATGGTATTCAAGCGATAAGATAATAGCTCCCTGTTTACGTAGAGATGCCTCAGGTATCCCCGCGTAAAATTTCTGCAAACATAACAGGAACACTCGGGATCAACGGGGTTCTTATCCCTGAAATATTTATGATTCTTGATCTGGATACTGCCTTTACTCGTGTACAACATTCCATTTCTCGCATTGCGGGTGGGCAGAACGCAATCAAAAAGATCAACACCGTGTGATATTGCCTCAACCAGATCCAACGGGGTCCCCATACCCATTAAATAACGTGGCTTGTTTCCAGGAAGTTCCGGTACGATCTCAGAGATAACCCTGAACGTATCCTCTTTCGGTTCGCCCACGCTCAGGCTGCCCACGGCATATCCGGGAAAATCGATTTCCCGAAGCGCTGTCGCGCATTCCTTCCTCAGGTCAGTGAATACTCCGCCCTGCACAATGCCGAAAAGTAACTGGTCTTCCCTCCTTTTGCTTTCCTTGCACCTTTTTGCCCACCTTACTGTTCTGCGCATGGATTCTTCAACATATTCCCTCGATACGGGGTATGGCGTGCACTCGTCGAGGCACATAATAATATCCGCACCAAGGTTTTCCTGGATTCTTACGGCAGACTCGGGGGAAAAAAAATGTTCCGAGCCGTCTATGTGAGAACGAAATACAACTCCGTCTTCACTTATCTTTCTTCTGCCCGCCAGGCTCATAACCTGAAAGCCACCGCTGTCCGTCAAAATGGGACCATTCCAGTTCATGAAACGATGCAAACCTCCGAAATCTCTTACGACCTCGTCTCCCGGTCTCAGGTAAAGATGATACGCATTGGCAAGAACAATCTCCCCGCCAAGCTCGGCAACCTCTTCCGGAGTAAGGCTTTTGACGCTGGCAAGGGTTCCAACCGGCATAAATGCAGGAGTCGTGATTTTTCCGTGAACCGTCTCAAGCGTTCCCACCCTGGCACAGGTGTGCTTGTCTTTGTATTTTATTTCAAAACACCTATTCATATCTGCACGTCAAAGAATGATCATGGCGTCACCATAGCTGAAAAAACGGTATTCCTTATCCAGGGCTTCCCTGTAAGCCTTGAGTATCAATTCCCGCCCCGCGAAAGCTGACACCAACAGTATAAGGCTTGATTTGGGCCAGTGGAAATTAGTTATTATCCTGCTGACAATCTTAAAACGGTAACCGGGATATATGAAATGATCACACAAACCACGATAAGGAACAATAGCACCCTTTCTGGTGGCAAGGAATTCCAGGGCTCTCACAACGGTGGTTCCCACCGCGACTATTCGTTTACCCCGGGCTCTTGCTTCCGATATTTTCCTTGCTTCTCCAGGGCTTACCTCAAGATACTCGGCGTGCATCCTGTGTTCCCTGATATCCCTGCAGCGAATCGGACTGAAAGTACCGTAACCCACGTGCAGGGTCAACATTGCCGTTTCAATCCCCCTGGATGAGAGCTCTTCCAGCAGTTCTTCGCTGAAATGCAACCCCGCGGTGGGAGACGCAACAGCTCCCGGAGACCTCGCATAAACCGTCTGGTAATACTTTACGTCCTTGTCCAGCGGCACCCGGTCTTTTCTTTTAATGTAAGGAGGAAGAGGCATCACACCGTGCTCCTCCAGGGCCAGTTCTATCGGTTTGCCTGAAATGAACTTGAGCCTCGTTCTGCCCTCCCTGACCTTCTCCAGCACCCTGGCTTTAAGTTTCTCTGAAAAAATCAAAAGGCTTCCCTGCTTCGGCGGCTTGGATGCCTTTACCATGCATTCGAAAGAAACATCCCGCTCGTTCGCGGTAGCAAGGTCAACGTTGGGATCTATAACCAGCACTTCAACCTTTCCACCCGTTTCTTTCCTGCCAAAAAGGCGAGCTGGTATAACCCTGGTGTCATTCAGGACTATAAGATCTTTTTCATCCAGCAACCCCGGCAACTGCGAAAAAAAGCAGTGATGCAGTTTTCCGGTTGATCTGTCCACCACGAGCAGCCTGGCCTTCTCCCTTTTTTCCCGCGGCTCTTGGGCAATTGCTTCGGGAGGTACCGGAAAATCATAGTCATCCAGGTCATAAGATATTGTATTCCGTATGTTCGCCGGTTTTTTGTTCATTTTGCAAAGCCGCGGTGTTCTCCAGTCGATTTTTGATACAGGGACTGTTCTTTAAGGCGAAGTCGATATAAACACATGGGACAATGCAAGTCAACCGGCTCTTGGAGAGCCCGGGAAGAAATATCAACCGGAGCGTCATAATGCTTGGCTTTGAGAAGCCAAATGGTTATAATCTACAAGAAATTCTGACATGTTAGTTAACCAAACAGGAACTTACGGGAGGTTTGAACAGAATGGGAAACCAGATAAGAACTGTAATTCTTCTTGGTTTGCTTACGGGAGTGATAGTATGGATCGGAAGGCTTTTTGGCGGCCCCCAGGGAATGATTATTGCTTTTGTGTTCGCGATGATAATGAACTTCGCGAGTTACTGGTTTTCAGACAAGATCGTTCTGGCCATGTACAGGGCTCGTGAAATTTCACCTGATGAAGCTCCAGAACTATACAACATGGTTCGCGAATTGGCCGGCAACGCCGGATTGCCGATGCCGCGAATTTACATTGTTCCTTCCCAGGCGCCCAACGCCTTTGCCACCGGAAGAGACCCGAAGCACGCGGTGGTAGCGGTAACAGAAGGGATACTCCGGCTGCTGAGCATGGACGAATTGAGGGGCGTTCTGGCACACGAGTTGTCACACATCAAGAACAGGGATATCCTGATAGGCTCCGTTGCCGCAACCTTGGCGGGCGTAGTTATGATTCTTGCCGATATGGCCAGGTGGGGTGCGATATTTGGCACATTCGGAGGTGATGATGATGAAGGAGGCGGTATAATAGGTCTCCTAGTGGTTTCCATTGTCGCACCAATTGCCGCGGTGCTGATACAGATGGCAATCTCAAGGTCGAGGGAATTTCTCGCAGACGCAACAGGTGCGAAAATTTCCCACAACCCGGAAGGGCTGGCGAGGGCGCTTGAAAAACTTTCCTACGCATCACAGAAGATCCCCATGGTCGAGGCCAGGCCCCAGACAGCTCACATGTTTATAGTGAACCCGCTAACCGGGAAAGGAATTGCAACCCTTTTCAGCACACATCCCCCGGTAGAGGAAAGGATAAGAAGGCTACGAAGCATGAGAGTATATTGATACCGTTCAGAGGTCTTCCCTGTCAGGGGAAGGCCTCGGAACTTTAGCACCACAGTACGTGAAAGATTCGCCTGTCGTAGCCATTTCGCAGTCGATAGAGAGAAAAAATACCGGGTTTAAAGAATATTGGGTTCAAAACACCTGCAGCTATGTGCATAACTTTTTGCCAATTGGCACCTTCCGCTTTGAGGCTATCTTTCCAATAACGCCACCGTTTCCATGTGAGTGGTATGCGGGAACAGATCAACCACTCTAAGTTTTATGAGCCTGTACTTTTCGGACAGTATTTTCACATCTCTCGAAAAAGTCGTAGGGTTGCACGAAACCGCGATTATCCTTGGTGCTTCGATCTCCAGGAGTCCGTTTACGACATCTTTATGCATTCCCGCCCGGGGAGGATCGGTAATAATAACATCGGGTTTTCCATAGCGCCTGGCAAGCTGCTGAAAATTAGCGGCAATCTCCTTCAAGTCACCACTCAGAAAAATGCAATTCGACACCCCGTTTTCAGCACAGTTTCTTTCCGCATCCTTTATGGCTTCCGGGAGCAGCTCGATACCAAGGACCCGTTTTACCTTACTTGCCACGTATATGCTTATGGTGCCGGCACCACAGTAAAGATCCCACACGGTCTCGTGCCCTTCGGGCCGCATGAACTTGACAATTTCATCGTACAATCTTTTCGTACCCTCCGTGTTGGTCTGGAAAAAGGAGTTAACCGAAAAAGTAAAGGTCACATCTCCCAGCGTCTCTTTTATTTTCCCGGGACCATATACCGGTACTGATGTGTCCCCATAGGCTATCTGGGCTTTTTTATCGCTAACGGAATGCACCAGGGATGACACAAATCCGCATTCCTTTTTTAGCCTGTCTGTTATCCTCTCAATAGCGTCCCTCTGCTGGTCTGAGCGGAGCGCCGTCGTAATCAGGTTAACAAGAAAATCACCGTTGGTCTTGCTGTGACGAATCACCAGGAACCTCCAGAACCCCTGATGACTCAATGTGTCATAGGCCCTCAATCCACTACCGGAACTAACATCCCTTACCACCTCGATTATTTTGTTGGTTTCAGGCGCCTGCAACCAGCATTCGCTGATGTCCACCACCTTTTCCCAGCGTCCTCGCGCATGAAAACCAAGGGCAAAGTCTTTTGGCCTGACAAGCTTGTTCGACTCGATTTCCTCAGGCAGCAGCCATCTCCTGGGACCAAAAGTAAATTCAAGCTTGTTCCTGTAGTGATAAATCGAAGGAGAGGGGATGGTTGGAAGAAACTCGCAATCAGATACGCTCCCAATGCGGGAAACCGATTCCCTTACCTGCTCCGTTTTAATTTCAAGCTGTTTTCCGTAATCCAGGTTCTGCCACAGGCAGCCACCACAGGTACCGAAATGACGACACCTGGGCTCCGCCTTCCATGGACTTTCCTTCAATACTTCGAGACAAACAGCTTCAGCATATGATGCACGTTTTTTTACAATCTTTGCCAGAACGCGTTGTCCCGGCAACACGTTTCGTACAAAAACAACAAAACCGTCTACCCGCGCGACTCCCTGTCCGCCATAAGCAATTTTTTCAATATCGAGCTCCAGTTCCGCTTTCTTCCGAAGTTTCATCTCGTACCCCTCATCCTCTCCTCATCAATATCCAGGTTTCCCTATTTCACCTTCAACCCGGGCATTATTACACCACCGGTAAGGATAAAAAAAGTCTTATTCGTACAGCCCGAGGCAGCAATGGCCCCGCGAATACCCGTAATTTGTTCAAAACGCATGCGATCACGCTTTTTCCCGGCTACTTTAGCAACTATGCATACCGACCATTCCTTTACGCGAAATTAGAGTACTTTCTTTTGAACATGTCACATTCTAGCGTGTCATAATTTTCATGCTGCATTTTGTCCATTTTTGGCCGCCAGAGGCGGATCTTCGACCCTCCGGAGGCGGATTTACAACCCTAAGTTAGGTCCTAAGTGTTAAGTGAGAACAGCTTGCCGCAACGCGGCAGAGCTCATTTCTCCAATCGGCGCGCCCCCCGATTGGAGAAATGAAAAAGTTTTTCTTTGCGTACTTTGCTTGCCCTGTTAAAACCCATCGGGCTATTTTTAACCGGGGCGTCTTTGCGGTTTCAAAGCAAAGCGTTGTCCTGAGCCTGCCGAAGGGTCGTATCCTAAATTTTGGTTGCTGCTTCGCTGCCTCGTATGCTTTCGAAAAGTATTCTAAATGAACTTTAAATACCGTCCCTGTTGTGATAAACAATCGAAGCATCATGACAACACGAACAAAGAGACCGGGTATGTTGTGGCAAAAGATAAAGACTTACGGTGAAATGATAAAGTTCAGCCATACCGTTTTCGCCCTTCCCTTTGCGCTGGCAGCGGTGATCCTGGCCAACAGGGTAAAACCAATCACCATCGGTACCATTTTCTGGATCCTGGTGGCCATGGCAAGCGCAAGATCAGCAGCCATGGGCTTTAACAGGCTTGCAGATTACGAGTTTGATGCTCTCAATCCGAGGACAGCGAACAGGGCGTTACCCAGAGGTCTCATAACCAGGAAATCAACTGTAGCATTTGTTTGTTTTTCCAGCCTTTTTTTTATCATTTCCGCAGGTTTTCTTAACAGGGCATGCCTCTACTGGTCATTTCCCGTGCTTGCTGTTCTTTTCGGGTATTCTTATACGAAGCGGTTTACTCAATGGTCTCATCTTTTCCTCGGTTTTTCCATCGGGCTCGCCCCGATTGGAGCCTGGATAGCCGTGACGGGTTCCTTTTACCCGGGTATCCTCCTTCTGTCCCTGGCGCTCATGACCTACATCGCCGGATTTGACATCCTTTACAGCTGCCAGGATATCGAATTCGACAGGGAAATCGGCCTGTTTTCACTTCCCGCAAAAAAGGGCCCTAAGGCAGCCCTTAAGATCTCGATAATTCTCCATGCGCTGACCTTTTTATCCCTCGCGCTCCTGTACGTTGTTTTCAAGCTCAAACCCGTATACCTCCTGTTTTTGCCTGTAATCGGGTTACTGCTGATTATTGAACATCTCCTTGTAAACCCGAAAGATTTTTCAAAAGTCAATATAGCATTTTTCCACGTAAACAGTGTAATTTCCATTCTCATTTTCATTGCCGTGCTTTCTGACGAAATTACGCGAAGGCTGTGATAGAGCAGGATAACAGATATGATAACAGGTTCCGGGAACAGGGCATCCATGGAGCTCGACAAGCACCCGTCAAGAATAGGTCAGATGTTTAACCGCATTGCCCCCACTTACGACCTTCTGAATCATATTCTTTCAGCAGGAATAGATGTGAAGTGGCGAAAGATGACGGTAAGATACCTCTCGTTAAAACCCGGTGACCTGGTGCTTGATCTTGCGTGCGGTACCGGAGACCTGGGGTTTGCAGCCCAGGAAGCAACTCCCCGTTGCAGGGTTGTGGGAGTTGACCTGGCGGAAAAAATGTTGCGAATTGCAAGGAAAAAGGCAGTAAAAAGGCAACCCGGAGCTTCAAAATATGCCTTTCTTGCCGCTGATATTCTGAAATTACCTTTCAGGGCAAATACGTTTGACAAGGCCATGGTCGCTTTCGGAATTCGAAATGTCCTGGATCCCGGGAAGGCCTTCGACGAAATCCATCGAGTTCTTAAACCTGGTGGTTCCCTGGCAATCCTCGAATTCAGCCTGCCCGAGAAGGCTTTCCTGAGGGATCTTTACCTTATATATTTTAAAAAGATTCTCCCCTTTGTCGGAGGTCTTGTTTCAGGAGACCCGGAAGCGTACAGGTATTTACCTACTTCCGTTAACAGCTTTACGCCACCTGCGGTCTTATCCCTTGAAATGAAAAACTCGGGGTTTAAAATAAGAACAATCAAGTCTTTTACCGGGGGCATCAGTTACCTTATTTTAGGGGACAAACGCGAACGGTAAGGGGATTCATACACCAGGAATGGCAACATGGGACCCTGAGTCTGCTGTTACCGATGCCGCACGTTGCTGAGCAAGATAAGTGCAAGTCCCCCACAATACAGCAGATAAGAATACCAATGAAGAGAACTATCTTACACATTGATATGGACGCGTTTTATGCGTCCGTGGAACAGGCGGATCATCCCGAACTTAAAGGGATGCCCGTAGTAGTCGGCGGAGGTATGAGAGGAGTTGTCTCGGCCGCTTCCTACGAGGCACGAAAGTTCGGCATCAGGTCTGCCATGCCCATATTCCAGGCCAGAAAGCTCTGCCCTCAAGCTGTTTTTCTCCCGGTTAGGGGCAAAAGGTACAAAGAGGTATCCGACAGGATAATGGATATCCTGTGTGACTTCTCTCCACTGGTCGAAAAGATTTCCATAGACGAGGCCTTCCTCGACATCACCGGAACCCGCACCCTTCATGGAAACCCGGAAAACCTCGCTTTTCAAATAAAAGAAAAAATCAGGGACGAAACCTCACTCACCTGTTCCATCGGTATTGCTCCCAACAAGCTCCTTGCGAAAATAGCCTCCGACCTGGAAAAACCCGATGGCCTCACCATTGTGAAAAAAGAAAACATTCGTGAATTCATGAGCAAACTACCGGTGGAAAAACTTCCCGGGGTCGGAACCCGATCCGCCCGGGAACTAAGGACGCTAGGTGTGAGAACAGCTTCCGATATACTAAGATACGACCTGTCTTTCTGGGTAAAGCGCTTCGGGAAACACGGTTTAAGCCTGTATGAAAAGGCTCTCGGAAAAGACAGCTCTCCCGTCCAGCCATTCAGGAACCCAAAATCCTTCGGTGCGGAAAATACGTTTCCCCGGGACATCCAAAAACCGGAAGAGCTGAAAAAATGGATCCTCGTTCAATCCGAAAAAGTAGGAAGAGAACTTAGAGCGAAGGGGTATGTGGCCAGAAAAGTTACCTTAAAAATAAAATTTTCTGATTTCAAACTGATAACCCGGTCAAGATCGCTGGACGACTACACCAACTGCACCATGGTTATATTTGACACGGCTATTGACCTGCTCGCTCACATCCAGCTTAAAAAAAGCGTACGCCTCACCGGCGTGGCTGTCTCGGGTCTTTTGCGGGGCTACAGGCAGATGAAGCTCATCGAAGACCGTGCCACGGCCCGCCAGGAACAGCTCGACCGGGCTATAGACCACATCCTGGATAAATTTGGCAAGGATGCCTTAAAAAGAGGAATCCTGATCAGCTAGACCCGTATCCTACCTCTGCCGGTACCGTTCCCGGCGCTTTTTGCCCTAAAGCACTATCTATACCTGGTTCAGGGCATCCGAACCCCGGGGTGTACCTAAACCATTGTTCAAGGACGACAAATACACTATCGGTGATTTATGGCGCAGTAGCCTCGGCAACGAAGTTCTTAAGCGCCGCCTTCATCTTACCAACCACCGCTTTCCCGCACTCTTCAATACCATGGCGGTCAGCAATATATTCCGGATCGTTGTAAGAAACCCAGACCTGTCCTTCCCTGTCTTTCCATATGAGAGCCTTCATGGGCAAATCGATTCCCGCTTCCTGGTTGCACTGCATAAGTTTTGTCCCTATTTTGGGGTTTCCAAACACAACAAGCTCAGTAGGCCGCAGATCCTGCCCGGCATTTTTCGCTCCCTTCGAAAAATCAACGCGAACAAAAATCTTCATACCCTTTGCTTCAAGAGCCTTTACAAGGCGGTTTACAGTGGTTTTCACGTCATGGTGGCTCTTTACTTTAATGACCCCTTCGTCCGCAAACGCGAAGGAAAACAGCAGTAAAATCACCAGAATCGTTGCCAGCAGGTAGCGCATAATCGTCCTCCTGTTCCTGAAAAACGGTTTTGACAACCGCTGTAAAGATATCATTCCACATGAAACACGTCAAATCGCCGCGTAAGAAACCATGGCAAGTCGCCGGGATTTACGAGAAAAGGATCCTCTCACAGGGATAAAACGGAGACAGAGTCCAGGTATTCTTTGCAGGAAGTAAATTCACACTTCGCGAAAGCAGTAAGAAAGGACCTTAGTTTTGAGAACGTTCTCTCCAGGTTAAGGTAGTGTCTGAATCTAAAAGAACGCGGCAACTCGTCTATCCTGGGTTGCCCGGGATCAATCTCCCACGGGTGCATGTAGAAAACGTAAGTACCGTGCTTTTTTAAAATCTCTCTTACTCCATGCTTGAATATCGGAAGTGGAATCAGCCTGAAATATCCACCACCTGCCCACGGTAACACGAGCCTCCCAAGTTCCAGGTTACTGACAGGAAGCTCAAAAAAATTCTCCCCTATTCTGTAAGCCACCCCCGTTTTCTCCATGGCACAAACCGACAGTCGGCCATACCTTTCATGAACGCAAAAAGAATTGTAGCTCGAATCGTAGAAATATCCGCACTGCCGTATCAAATCTAATATCTCGTCGCTGATTGAGAAGCTGGGAGCACGATATCCGAAAACAGGAGCACCGGTAATGTCTTCAAGAAACTTCTTGCTCCGGATTAATTCCTCCTTAATATCCTTGAAAGTTTGCCCCGTGCAAAGGGAATGAAAATACCCGTGAGAGGCAATTTCATGGCCACGATCGGAAATCTTTCTCACCAGGTGTGGTAACTTCTCCGCGATCCATCCCAGGACAAAAAAGGTAGCCGAAACTTTACCGCTGTTTGTGCTTGTGTCGGACAGCTTTTCCCCGAAGGCATCGAAAAAATCGAGCAACAGATTGGTGTTTCTTTCAACCCGCAGTTCTCTGCCTTCCCAGGTCGAAAACGGTATACAACCCTTCAGGTTTTCAACCTGGAACCAATCTTCTACATCTATGGTAATAATTATCCTGGTTGTCATCTACTGTCCGGTCCTGTTTCTGCCCACATGCTCATTACATATTTATCACATGATGAAGGGTACTTGATAGTTTTTTCGAAGAACGCCCATGGTTTACCACGACTTGCTTAAACCCGGCCGTAAAGGCCAGGCAAGCCCGTGTTTTGCACCGCTGATTTTCATGGCCGAAGAATCAATTGTGACCACGAAAGGCAGGATGATTCACAAACGGCCTGTAGAGAGGATCTCCCACCAGTACCATCCTCCAGGACACGAAGGGCTTGGACAGGAAGTAGGCTTCAACGAGCGGTTTTCCTTCAAGAAGAAATTTGAAAAACAGATCGGGAGGCGGAAAGGCTCTGAGGTATGGTTCAGCCACCGG
>JALXAI010000436.1 GCA_026992215.1 Desulfobacterales bacterium
CTTACTCCAGCGGGTATGAAGCAATCAAAGAGGTGCTGTCATCGATCAAAAAAATCAGGGTTGTTCTGGTTGACTCGGATAGCCCGGGTAACATGGGTTCCTTAAAAGAAGAACTGGAGAAAGTACCAGATGACGACGTAAGAACGTATCCCACCGGGGCGGATGATGTCGGCCTGCTGCTTTACACATCCGGAACAACCGGCAAACCCAAAGGGGCAATGCTGACTCACCGCAACATGATCAGCAACATGAAGGCGCTTCACCGTGTGTGGAAGTGGTCTGACAGGGACGTGCTATTGCACACTCTTCCGTTGTTTCATGCACATGGTCTTTCAGTGGCCCTGCATGGAGGCATGTATGCGGGCGCAACGATAATAATGCATGAAAAGTTTGACCCGGCAAGGGTGTGGAGAACGCTCGAAAAGGAATCATGCACGGTTTTTATGGGTGTCCCTACCATGTATTACCGCCTGATGAGGGAGTGGGAAAATGTGAAACCGGATGTCAGCAAAATGAGGGTATTTATCTCCGGATCCGCTCCTCTTCTGGAAAACCTGTTTTACAAATTTGAAAAAGCCACCGGGTTTCGAATCCTTGAAAGATACGGAATGACGGAAGCCCTGATGATTACGTCGAACCCCTATGAACCTGAAAAAAGAATCCCCAAAAGTGTTGGATATCCTCTGCCGGGGGTGAAAATTCGGATTGTTTCGTCCGAAGGAAAAGACGTGGAACCGGGTTCAGTTGGGGAGGTGTGGATCAGGGGAGAGAATGTCTTCAAAGGGTACTGGAATAATCCTGAGAAAACCAGGGAAACGTTTTCAGAGGGGTGGCTCAAGTCGGGAGATCTCGGGTACCAGGACCCTGATGATGACTTGCGACTGTATCTTGTTGGCAGGGCAAAAGAATTGATTATTACCGGTGGTTACAACGTGTACCCGAAGGAAGTGGAAAACGTGCTCGAAGAACATGATGCTGTTCTGGAAGCCGCTGTTGTGGGGATCCCTGACGAGGATTTCGGTGAAAAAGTAACCGCCGCCGTCGTTTTAAAAGAGGAAATGAAAGAACTTGAACCGGAGGACCTGGTTCAATACTGCAGAAGCAAGTTGGCGTCGTACAAGTGCCCCAAGCTCGTGTTCAAGATGGATTGCCTCCCGAGAAATGCCATGGGGAAAATACAAAAGCATATACTCCAGAAAGACCTGGTAAATAAAATAAGGCAGGAGAGAGAATAAAATTTGGAAAGTCTTCCTGCCGGGATATGTTGTGTAAATGTTACATTTATGCTTTAGTAGCGTAAGATAAGCATACACTTCTATACGGAACCGGCAAGCCGAAAACGCCGTCCAGCCTTTTTTGTCCGACCTGTAACTTGCCTCTTAATCTCGATTAATACGGACTTTACCGGAATCTTTCACAGTTTCCAGGGACCTTGAAATTCCGAAAGGGCACAATCATTGTATTGTCCACGTGTAAGTTTTTCGCGGTACACCTGACATGCATTTTTTAAGCGGAGGGGGGTGAGAGAGCAGGATCACAAGTTATTCGTTAACAGGAAGGGTTTCATGAGGCAAACAAAAATTACCGATAATTTAACCATGTGAGGAGGGTGTTATGAAAAAAGGTATTGTTGTCGTGCTGGCGATTTTTTTGTGCGTGTCACTGGCAGGAGTTGCCATGGCGCAGAGCGCGACCAAGGCTGAGTGCATTGCAAAGTGTCACGAGGCAGCTGAGATGCTTCAAAAAAACAAGGATGCGGCGATTGCTGAGATTGGCAAAAAAGACGGCCAATTTGTATGGAAGGATACCTACGTTTTCCTGGTGGATTTCAAGGGTAACATGCTTGCGCATCCGTTTAAACCGGAGCTGACCAAGAAGGGATGTCTCTTCGAGGTAACGGACAAGAATCCGAACAAGCCCAAGAAGATTTTTGTGGAATTTGACAAAGTAGCCAAGAGTCCCAAAGGAGAAGGCTGGGTTCAGTACATGTGGCCCAAGCCCGGGGAAAAGAAGCCATCCCGGAAAGAAACGTATATATACAGGGTCCCAGGAATGGATATGTACGTGGGAGCCGGCGTTTACAAGTAAAGATAAAAAGTAAAAAAGCGTGAAAAAGGGTGCCCGGTGTTCCTGGAGCCGGGCCCCCAAAAAATATAATAATCGCATTAATTAATACAGCCTTACGTCTTCAGGGTCCTTTATTTTCAAAATCATCGGCATAAACCAGCTCCTTGAGGGAGCCTTGCCACAACCTTTCCAAGAATGTAATACTAAATACGCTGATTATAGTCGTTTCCCGCCAGGAAAGATATCGGGGAGCTTGATTACTGATATACCAGGATTAGAAATGGCAGGTAAGATCACGCCAGGACCGAAGGATTACCACCGGTTCCACATAAAATGGTTATAGCGCGCGGCAAAAGCCTTGGCCGGAGTCTTAACGTTTTTTCCTTTTTGCTTTGATTTTAGCCAGGTCTCTTTCAGCCTTTTCTCTCATGGCCTTTGCTTCCTCGTACTTGCCTTGCTTTTCCAGTACACTGGCGCATCGGTACATAATCGACACGCTGTTTCCGTTTGCTCCGCCCCGCACATTGTTCCATATCCTGATAGATTTCCTGAACATGTTCTCTGCTTTTTTCAATTTATTTTGCCTGGCGTAAACTCTTCCCATCCCGTCGTAAGCCATGGCTATGGCCAGGCTCCCGGACCTGCCCTTGTTCCCGGAAGTGACGATGGCCTTCTTGTACGTCGAAAGGGACTCAGCAAGTTTGCCTTCTTTGTACAGAGAAAATGCCGTGTAGTTTAAAAAGAACGGATATGCGCGCCGTTTCTTACCGCCGATGGTATCGAGAAGCGCGATGCACTTTTTGAATGTCCTGGTTGCCCGGGTATAGTTTTTGTCCTTCAAAAGCCTGAAACCTTTGGTTTTGAGCTTCTTCACCTCTTTCCAGACCTTTTCTTCATTTTGGGCGCGTTTTTGCTTGGTGCCGCTCCTATGGTGGGATGATGTTGCGAGGCCGGTCTCTTTGCCGGGCACTTTTTCCCTGTGGCTGGTTTTATAAAATGCCGGTTTTAACATGGGAAAGAACGTGTATGCTGCTATTGCGAGAAAAATAGCCGTGGTGATAAAGTTTAACGCCCTGGACTTCACAACCGACTTCCCCGGCCTGCGCTCTTTCTTCATCACGGGAGCTTGTTCAGCGGGAGGCATGTAATCGAAGCTCTGGCTGGGTATCTCGAGGGTCGGTGTATCCTTCGAACCAAGACGCCTCAATGCCACAATTCCGAAAAAAGTTAACAGGGTGCAAATTATGGAAAAGATAACAGACGCCTTACCAATGCCCGGCTTGAGCAACGATTCCGACAAGTTCTTCGGGTTATAATACACTGGAACGCTCTGGCCACGCCTGTATTCTCTTGCAAGGGCCTTTGCGTCGCCCGTGGTAATGTTGAATAAAGATTCTACCGTTGTCCCGGTACCTCTAAACTCTTTCCCGTCGATTTTATAGACATAGACCACCTTTACTACGGTTTTTTCCCCCTGTCGGATGAGCTTTGACTCAACAATTTTTCCACTCACCGAAGGCCATTTTTTGCTCTCAATTCCTTTTGCCACTATGTAAAGGCTGCCCAGGGTTAAAACCAGGGAAATTACTACCAGTACTCCAAGCAGCCGCTTCACGTGGGTACTTGCTTTCAGAACGGATGTATTGAACTTATCAGAACTGTTGTTCATATCAGGGTCTCCCGTGCTTCAGCGAAAAATCCTGCTAAGGGGCAGTTGTCTGAATGTGAGCGCCGAAATGCGGCTCAGGCCCACGAAGCAATATAGTTAAATGATAAAACAAGTTTTCAGGATATTACAATTTTTTTGATTTTACGGTGGCGAGATGGCTGATCAAGTTGGTGCGAGGATATTGGGATATGGATTAAACAGAATACCCACCTTGGATTATCGTATGCGGGGTTTTACGCATTTGATTACTGCTTCATTGTATTATATGGTTATGAAGGCAATAAATACCTGGATGGTTCCGGAAGCCGTAAAAATAAGGAGAAAAATACTATGCCTGTTGAAGATCGATACATG
>JALXAI010000437.1 GCA_026992215.1 Desulfobacterales bacterium
GCCGCGGAGTAAATGATGGGCTTAAACGCGGATCCCGGTTGCCTCAGCGCCTGGATCGCCCTGTTAAATTGACTCTTTGAAAAAGAATACCCACCCACTAGGGCCCTTACGTAACCGGTTTCGTTTTCCATGCACACGAGAGCTCCCTGGACGTAGGGTTCTTGTTCCAGGGTAACTTTCCAGCAATCCTTGTCCCCGGGGTTGCAGGGGGAAACGAGGCCCACCAGGATTACGTCTCCTCTTTTCAACACCCTGGCGGGGTTCGCTGAAGGAGGCCGCCACCTGCAAAAATCGTAAGCCTTGGGGTGCGTTGCCCACCTGGCGGCTTTATAGGGAAGCCGTCCTTTACAGCTGCCAAGAGAAAGCTCGTAAGCCTTCCTCTTGTCGTCCCTTGAGAGAACCACCGCTTTGATAATCCGGCCAGTGGCCAGGGAGTCACTGGGATACATCTTTTCCAGCCTGGCGGTGTACTTTTTTATCTCCCTTTTATCCAGGTGCTCGAGCGGACCACAGTAACCCTGACGCTTGTCGAGCTCTCGCAGCCCCTTCCGCACGGCCTTTTCCGCTTCTTTTTGAAGACGGCCGTCCATGGTTGTATAAACTTTCAGGCCGCCGGTATAGAGTACATTTTCCCCGAACTTCTCCAGCAGCTTCCGTCTTATTTCCTCTGTGAAATAATTCAACGGTGGTGAAGAACCGCCCCGGCATTTGGCGATCTCGAGCGGAGCCCGATTGGCTGCCGCGGCTTCCTGCCGGGTAATGAACCCCAGCTCTGTCATTCGTCTGAGCACGTAACTTCTTCTGGCCAGAGCCTTATCGGGATGCGCACACGGTGAATACCTGGAAGGAGCGCTGGGTAAGCCGGCGAGCAGCGCACACTCGGGCAGAGTCAGCTCCCACACGTGTTTTCCGAAATAGTTCTGTGCCGCGGCTTCCACGCCATACGCGCCATTTCCAAGGTATATCTGGTTCAAATAAAGATAAAGAATCTCGTCCTTGCTAAGCCTGTTATCTATCCTGTAGGCAAGAATCGCTTCTTTAAACTTTCGGGACCAGCTTCTTTCCGGGGAAAGCAAAAGAGACTTGGCCACCTGCTGAGTTATGGTACTTCCGCCCTGCACAATGGTGCCCGCCTGTATGTTTTTCACGAGAGCTCTTGCCACTCCCATGAGATCGATGCCGGGATGCTCGTAGAAATGAGCATCTTCGGCAGCTATGAAAGCTCGAATAAGGGTGGGGGGGATCTTGTCAACGGGAACAACTATTCTTTTTTGTTTAAAAAACTCCGCCACCACGTTTCCGTCTCTGTCGAAAACGTAAGAAACCGTTGGAGGTTCATACCTGCGAAGTTTATCAATACCGGGAAGATCTTTGGTATAGTGCTGGTAGATCAGGAGACCTGCCGCGGCACCGACTATGATGCTTCCTAGGATTCCACATGTACCCCAAAAAATGATCCTTGAAACGAGGTTTTTTCTGCTCGGTTTCGTTGGGCGATGGTTTCTGCGATAAAACATATCAGGATATGTTAGCCTCTGGGATTTCGGGATAAAATGAAAAAACTTTTCAAAACTGTTCAAAGTAATCGCGATCCAGCGACCTGTACTGGATGGCTTCCGCCAGGTGTTCTTCTTTTATATCTTCAACGCGTGCCAGGTCAGCAATCGTTCTCGCTATCTTCAATATCCTGTGGTAGCCTCTCGCACTCAGCCCGAGGCGATCTATGGCCATCCTTAAAAGATTTTCACTCGACTTATCCACCGCGCAATACCTCTTTATCAACCTGGGTCCCATCTGGCTGTTACAGAACACTCCCCTGTTTTTCTCAAATCGTCTTAGTTGTACTTTCCTTGCTTTCGTCACTCTTCTCCTGATATCATCCGATGCTTCTGTTTTTCGATCCCCGGACAGGTCTTCAAACCTGACGTTCGGCACATCCACGTGCAGATCGATTCTATCAAGGAGCGGCCCAGATAACTTCGATCGGTATCGCTGTATTTGAAGAGCAGAACACCGGCACTGGTGCACGCTGTCACCCAGGTAGCCGCAGGGGCATGGATTAAGCGCGGCTACAAGCAGGAATCTCGACGGGTAGGTAAGTGTCACGGAAGCTCTGGCTATGGTTACCTTGCCGTCTTCAAGGGGCTGTCTCAACATCTCGAGGACATTCTTTCTGAACTCCGGAAGTTCGTCCAGAAAAAGCACGCCGTTATGGGCAAGACTTACTTCTCCCGGTCTCGGCACCTGGCCTCCCCCGATGAGTCCGGCATCGGATATGGTGTGGTGCGGAGACCTGAAAGGCCTCACGGTCACCAGGGAACTGCTCAACATGCCTGACACACTGAATATTTTCGTTGTCTCCAGTGCCTCTTCGAAGGTCAGGGGAGGCAGTATGGTAGGTAGACGCTGGGCAAGCATTGTTTTTCCGGCACCGGGCGGGCCGACCATGAGTACGTTATGGTTCCCGGCGGCCGCTATTTCCAGAGCCCTTTTTGCTAGCTCCTGTCCCTTTACATCGCTGAAGTCGATCGGGTACCTGTTTACTTCCCTGAAAAGACTATCTATGTCTGCCTTTACTGGTTTTATATCCCTATCACCGTTGAAAAAATCAACCGCCTCGGAAAGATGCCCGACTGGAAGCACATCAAGTCCTTCAACCACACCGGCTTCACCTGCATTGTCTGCCGGAAGAATAATCCCCTTAAACTTTGCATCCCTGGTCCCCAGCGCTATCGGCAGAACTCCTTTTGCCGGCTTTACCTTCCCGTCCAGGGAAAGCTCACCCAACAGCAGGTAATCATCAAGTTTTTCCTTTTCCACCAGCCCGGATGCTGCCAGGATGCCTATTGATATGGGAAGGTCAAAACCGGCACCCTCTTTCTTGATATCTGCAGGAGCAAGGTTGACAGTTATCTTTTCGGGCGGGAAATGGTAACCGCTGTTCTTGATAGCAGCACGCACTCGCTCTCTGCTTTCTCTCACCGCGCCGTCAGGAAGGCCGACCGTGGAAAAGGTGGGAAGACCGGAAGCAATATCAACTTCCACCTCAACGACGTAGGAATCTATTCCCAGGACGGCGCTGCTATAAACTCTGGCCAACATGTTTTTTCACCAAAACCGTTTCGCATCCAGTGATATAACCGACATAGAAAAGTCTTGTCAATGTATTATCTTCCACATAAAATTAAGAAAATGTATCGTGGTACCATGATCCCGAATGTTGAAAAGATTATGAATCGTCAATTCGTCAACCTGTATGAGATACTAGAAATTAACCCGAAGGCAAGTCAAGCCGAAATTAAAAGGGCCTTCAGAAAGCTTGCTTTCCGCTGTCATCCGGATCATAATCCTGGGGACCTGGAAGCGGCAAAGAAATTCCGAATGGTTACCCTTGCCTACGAAATTCTTGGTGACCCCCGGAAAAGGGCGCGATACGATACCTTTTACGGAGGCAGGTTGGGAAAACTCCGGGGAAAGAAAAGCGATCCGTACGCAGGAGCAGATGGCAGCATCAAGGCCGGGATTTTCTCTGACGAGTTTACCAGATCAATCCTGGCCGAATACTTCGGTATTACGGCAACAAGTCACTTTCTTAACCGCGGGATGGATCTCTGCTTTTATCTTCAGGTTGAGCAGAAAACCGCTTCTGAAGGAGGCAGAGAAGCAATTTATTACTCGCGGATGATTTTCTGTGATCACTGTTACGGGAACGGAAAATCAAGAGACGGGCATGCAGAAACCTGCGAAACCTGCCACGGCAACGGTTTCAAAGAGGAACACAGGAAGCTGGTTATTAATATACCTCCGGGGAGCAACGACGGAGACAGGCTATATTTTCGGAGCATGGGCGATCAGAATTTTGCCGGTATGCCGCCCGGAGACCTGGTGGTAGTTATAAAAGTCTGTTAAAGGAGAAGGTAGGGGGAATGGACAGAAAGCAGCTGGAATCAGTGCTCAGCCATCTCGATTCTGCAGGCAGAATCAAGATGGTGGATGTGTCGGAGAAGGATAAGAGCTGGAGGAGGGCTGTCGCAAGAGGAAACGTCAGCATGCGGGAAGAAACCATGGATTTGGTTCT
>JALXAI010000438.1 GCA_026992215.1 Desulfobacterales bacterium
CTTCCCGGAAGTAACAAAGATGGGTTTCGTTCCCACAGCCTTACAGGATCTGACCGGGCTGTTTACGCCTCCCGGTATATATTGAACCGCTTCATCATACAAACTGCGACTCCTGGTAAAGTTCATAATTCCCTCCACTTCTCCGTTTTTCGGTTCCGCATGGCGAAATTCCCGGCCCGGATCGGCAACAGGAATTCAGTTCATTAAAGAGGAACTATTTCGTACTGCTCCAGGTGCAAGTGAGGATCCCCCTTGATAATGATTCTGGCCTGAAGCTCCTCTTCCATTTTTTCGACATTATTTGATTCTTCGTCGCAGAGCAGGTTGGCGATGGCCGAGTGCGCTGTTACCATGATGGTTCGCCCGAAAAATTCTTTTCGCTCCCTTTGCATCTGTCGAAGAATTTCGTAGCATACCGTAAGCTTGGACTTAAGGTAGCCTTCTCCGTCGCAGTAAAAACATGGTTCTCTGAGCACCCTGCCTATACTTTCCCTGGTTCTTTTGCGAGTCATTTCTATAAGACCAAGATCGGACATCCTGAGAATATTTGTTTTGCTCTTATCGTTCTTAAGAGCCTCGCTAAGTGCCTGGAATACCTTCTCCCGGTTCGATTCTTTTTCCATGTCTATGAAATCGATGATAATTATTCCGCCTATATTGCGCAGTCGAAGCTGGCACGCAATTTCCTTCACCGCCTCCAGGTTTGTCTTCAGGATTGTTTCCTCAAGGTTCCTGCATCCCACGTATCGCCCGGTGTTTACGTCTATGGAAGTGAGAGCCTCGGTTGTCTCGATCACGATGTAGCCCCCTGACTTTAACCACACCTTCTTCCCCAGCGCCCTCTGAATTTCCATTTCTATTCCGTAGGCATCAAATATCGGTTCTCTTCCCTCGTAAAGCACTACAGAACTTTTCAATGATGGCGAAAAAGTATCTATGAAATTAAGCACCTTGTCATATTCTTTTTCGGAATCTATAACCAGTCGATCCACTTCCTGGGTAAAAAGGTCTCGAACAGCCCTCAAAGTGATATCGAGATCCTGGTAAACCAGGGATGGTGCCGGCGCATTTTCCCCCTGTTTTTGTATGTTTCTCCACAGCTTGAGCAAAAACTCCATTTCCGCTTTAATCTTTTCCTTTTCCTCTCCTTCGCACGCCGTTCTCACGATAAATCCGCAGGGGGATGGCTTGATATTGATTACTATGTCCTTTAGACGTTTACGCTCTTTTTCGTTTTCGATTCTCCTTGAAACCCCTATGTGATCAACCATGGGCATAAGGACCAGGTGACGGCCTGGTATGGAGATAAGAGAGGTAATTCTCGCCCCCTTGCTCCCCAGCGGCTCTTTTGAAACCTGGACAAGGACCTCCTGGCCTTCCTGGATACAGTCCTCGATGTGTCTTTCGTTCATGTTTCCGCGCTGAAACGAATCAACCTCCTCGTGCATGGTGTTATCCATCGAGTCGGTGCCACTTTTGCTCTTGAAGTAATTGGCAATGTCGTCCATCTGGTCGCAAACGTCGCTTACATACAGGAAACCGGCTTTTTCGAGACCAATATCCACGAATGCTGCCTGCATACCGGGAAGAACCCTGATGACTCGGCCCTTGTAGATGTTTCCCGCGATATTCTGTTCCGCGTGTCTTTCCACGTAAAACTCAGCGGTGGTACCGTTTTCAACAACGGCGACCCTTGTCTCGTAAAAAGTTGAGTTTATAACTAGTTCTGTTGCCATAGACTATCTCCGGTGACGGGTAGGACATCGAGCTTTGTAACGGCTATTTCAGACGGCATCGCGTAGTTCTGACCGAAGATACCGGCCATTGCCTCCAGAAGGGTAGGGCAGCCTGACATGCTCTGCTTCAAGGACAGTTCAATCGTTTTTTCGTCTTTGAAAACCAGGCTTTTTATATATTTTGCCAGATCATAGGATCGTTTCCTGCCCTTCTTTGTTATTTTCTCAATCTGTCGCGGACTTTCAACGAATTCGTGCCACGAGTGTTGAGGCCACGTCTTGTCGAATAAATTAACTCGATAAACCACGAGGTACTCTCCCGGCCACTTGGTCAGATTTTCGGTATTTTCCACCTGAAGAATTTCAATACCACAAGGAAGCTCATTATTCAAATTTCTGCGGATATCATCGCATCCCAATTTCTCAACCAGTGTAATGTTAAGATACTCGCACATGCTTTCGAAGCCCACCGGAAGGGCGTGCCAGAAGGATACTTTCATGTGGGGGTTATAGCCGCGGGAAAACGCGACCGGAAGTTCCGCCCTCCTGATTGCCCTGGAAAAAAGTTCGACCAGTTCAAGGTGGCTCAACAGCTTTAATGTCCCGGTTTTCTTGAATCTTATACGGTAATAATGAAAGCCCGATTCCGAACGCTCGTCTCCGGAGTCCCTGTTTCCTTTCAAAAGCTCCTCTTCCGCTTTTTCCAATTTTTTTAGCAGGGGCTGAATTTCCTTGAAATCGCAAACGCCGCATTTCAGGCATTTTTTTTGCCTGCAGTCGTAGGTGTATTCGCCGCTGAGGGCTTTTCCGTATTCTTCTACGAGGAATTTCTTTTCGACTTTACTATGCAGGTGATCCCAGGGAAGGGGATCATCGGGGTCTTTTTTGGACGGTATCCAGCTATTTTCAGGCAATTGCGATGACTTAAAGGCTTTTTCCCACAGTTCGAACCGGAACTGTTCCGTCCATCCGTCGAAGCGTGCGCCTTCCATCCATGCCCTTAAAATCACCTCCGAAAGGCGCCTGTCTCCCCTGGACAGTACAGCTTCCATGAAACTCTGCAGAGGATTATGCCATTTCAACTTCATTCCCCGCCTGTTAAGCCTGCTCTTGAAAAAATCAAGGTTCCCGTGGATTTTCTCAAGTGGAATTTGCGCCGACCACTGGAAAGGCGTATGCGGCTTGGGCACGAAAGTCGATATGGATATGTTGACCCTGCCTTTTGGTTTGGCCTTTCCCGCAACAGACCAGACCCTGTAGCAAAGATCCACCAGGGCTTCCAGGTCATCCCGGGTCTCCGTTGGAAGTCCCGTCATGAAATAAAGCTTAATCAGCTGCCAGCCGTTCCGGTATATGTATGAAGCCACTTCCAGCAGTTCGTCGGTACTTATGTCTTTGTTGATCACTCTGCGGAGACGCTCGCTGCCGGCTTCGGGAGCCAGAGTAAAGCCGGTTTTTCTTACCTTTTTGATCTCAGAGATCAGGCGTGATGAAAGGGTCCCGATCCGAAGAGAGGGCAGGGCAACCGAAACCCTTTCCTTTTTGTACCTGGCCATGAGGGCAGTGAGCAGAAACTCGATGCTGCTGTAGTCTCCGCTGCTTAGAGACAGGAGGGAGAGTTCTTCAAAGCCGGTGGCACGAAGAGCCTTTTCGGCTATTTCTAGTATTTCCCCGGGAGCTCTCTCGCGAACCGGTCGATATATCATCCCTGCCTGGCAAAACCTGCATCCTCTCGTACACCCCCTTGCTATCTCCACGTTGAGGCGATCGTGTACTATTTTCATGAAGGGAACCAGGGGTTTTTCGGGAAGAGGCGAGCCACTGTCGAGGTCGGATACCACCGCCTTTTGCACAAGTTCGTAGTCTTCGAACGCTGGTTTTACTCCCGCGAACAGGCCGTTTGTGGAGTAGGTGGGTTTAAAAAATTCAGGGATGTAGATCCCCGGAATGTGTCTTATCTCCTCCAGAAACTCTTTCCTGTCGGCCCTGTCTTCCTTTTTTAAGCATAGTTTTTCAAGGATTTCCCCGAGCACTTCCTCCCCTTCTCCCAGAACGAAGAAATCGAAAAAGGCGGCGACAGGCTCGGGATTGAAAACGCATGGGCCTCCGCCTACAATAAACGGCCAATCCCCCTCGTTTCTGTCTGACGCGAGAAGTGGTATTCCCGCCAGATCGAGAATGGTCAATATGTTGGTAAAACTTAGCTCGTACTGCAGGCTGAAACCGATAAGGTCGAACTCCTTCAAAGGTTTTTTGTGGTCAAGACTCAAAAGAGTAAGGCCTGTTGCGCGCAGTTCCTTCTCCATGTCGAGCCACGGAGCAAATACCCT
>JALXAI010000439.1 GCA_026992215.1 Desulfobacterales bacterium
GCTATGCCCGGGCTCTCAGGATTAATCCCGCACACGAGGGGGCACTTTTCCGGCTCGCCTTGCTTTTGTTCGAATCAGGCTACCATGAAAGATCGGTGCACTACCTGAAAAAACTATTGAAAAAAGTACCGGGGCACCACGAGGCAAGAGAACTTCTGCGACGAAACCTCGAAAAGCTCGGGCTAAGGGGAATTTCCAACTACCTGGCTGACCCTGAAAGAGACGTTAAATCCTGTACTCACGAGAGATATTTTCCCCCTTCTATCCCGGAAAAACACATCGAAATTTTTATGACACTTTTCAGCGCGAGGGAAACGGGGTACGCGCTGGAAGAGATTGATTCTGCAACCGGTGATACCAACTTCGTTTATTGTCCTTCTCCTCTTCACCGGGATACCGTTAAAAAACATATCCTGGGTAAGGTGTCCCTCGGGCTTTATCCGTTGCGATCAGACAATACCGTGCGCTTTGCAACGCTGGTCTTCTACATCCCGTCAAGAGTTCGCGAGAAATACTCGGGGCAGATAAGCTACCTTGCCACGGTGGACGAGAAAATGAAAACGAGCGCGATTAGGGGTTCCAGGCTCGCGTTGTCCCTGGGTATTCCAGCTTATCCCGAGATGTGGGGACATCAGAAATACAGGCTCTGGTTCTTTTTTGACCGGTTTGAACATTTCCTCAGGTCAAAAAGGCTCCTGGGAAAATTCCTCGCAACATTACGGGAAGCTCCCACTGACTTTGTAATCGAACCTCTTCTTCCCACCAGGCCTCTGGGAGTCGGATGGAAAGAACATCCCGTGGCGGCTCCCCTTGGGATAGACCGGACCACCGGGAAACGCTCCCTTTTCCTTGACTCCCGCGGAGAACCATATGAAAACCAGTTGAAATATCTCGAAAAACTGCGTCCGTTTTCTTTGAAATGGGCGCTGGATAGGCTCCGACACAAAGAATCTGGTGGGGCATGCGAAAAACCGCCGGGAACCTTTTCCTCGAGCATCGAGCGGCTACGCTCCAGATGCCCGGTAGTGAATTCCATCATGACCAGGGCCCTTTCAGGTCACGTCCTTAGAAACGATGAAAAGGTAGTGCTTTTCTATTCCCTGGGACTTCTGGACGAGCACGGAAGCACCATCCACCGGGTGCTCGAATGCACACCCGACTACAGTTACAGGAAAGTGAAAAACCAGTGGGAGAGACTCAAAAAGAACCCTATCAGTTGCGTGAAGATACGTACTCTTCTCCCCGAGCTGACAGCATCTGTTGACTGCAACTGTGTTTTTGACCTGAGAGGGGGAAAATATCCGTCCCCGCTCCTGCACATATCTCCTCACCTTGTTCCGAGGTCAACGGAGTTCGATATCCCGGCACGCCTCAGCCTGAGGGATGTGGCGGAAAGATACGTGAGGCTCTTTCAACATATTAACGAAGAAAGAAAAATGCTTGCAGGGATCGAGCAGGCACTGGACGAATGTTTTTCCAAGAAGGGAATTGAAGAGTACACGCTTATGAATGTTCGTATCGTGAGAAAGAGAGACGAAAAAGGGATAAACTGGATCCTGGAGTCAAACAGATGACTGTTGCCTATATCCTGGAGCAAAATACCTCGATCAGGCTGGAAGGGCAGCGCCTGGTGGTACAGAGAAAAAAGGACATAGTACACACGCTGCACATCTACAAGCTTACCCAGCTGGTCATCTACGGGAACGTGTCTCTGACGCCACCGGTAATAACAAGGCTCCTCACCCAGGGCATAGACACCGTTTTTATGAGCAGACACGGCAGGTACCAGGGGCGCCTGCAGCCCCCCTTGAGCAAGAACATAACCCTTCGCCGCAAGCAATTTGAAAAGATGTCGGACGAAAAATTTTGCCTGAAGGTCGCGAGAGCCATGGTGTGCGGTAAACTTTCGAACATGCGGGCGGTGATCATGCGAATAAAAAGAAGCAGGCAGGACGTGTCCCTGGATGGCACCCTGGCAAGGCTTAAGAGAAGCGTGGCAAAAGCACAAGAGGCCGAAGATCTGGACAGCCTGAGAGGCCTTGAGGGAGCCGGATCCGCGGCGTACTTCGAAGGTTTCTCCAGGGGATTCCTGGGATCCGATGTCCGCTTTGAAAAAAGAGTAAGAAGACCGCCAACCGATCCCGTAAACGCGCTACTAAGCCTTGGTTATACCCTTTTACTGAACAACGTAATGAGCGCAGTATCCATGGCGGGATTCGATCCCTACCTCGGCTCCCTTCACACTCCGGAATATGGCCGCCCCTCCCTGGTGCTCGACCTGATGGAAGAGTGGCGTCCCGTGGTGGTGGATACCCTGGTGCTCGGTGTATTTAACCTGAAGGTGCTGGGTCCGGACGATTTTCACACGAGCACAGACCCCGGTGACAACACTCTGCCCGGGAAAGAGAAGAACACGGGAGCGCAAGCGCATGGAAACGTCAAGCCGGGAAATGGTGCCCTGCCGGTCAGGTTAACCGATGACGGCTTCAGAAAGTTTATCGTGCAGTTTGAGAGAAAAATGAACCAGAAAATGAAATACTGGCTCTCGGATCAGCATCTGAGTTACCGGGATTGCATCAGGGAGCAGGTGAGGCACTTCGCAAGGGTGGTGAGGGAAGAAGATAAGGAGTATCATCCCCTGGAAATCAGGTGAAACAGATGTACGTGCTTGTCAGCTATGACGTCGTGGAAGATAGGATACGCAACAGGCTTTTTAAGTACCTGAAAGACTTCGGAACGCCGGTGCAAAAGAGCGTGTTTGAGTGCCACCTGACAAAAGAGCAACTGAGGCGCATGATAAAAGGTATTGAAGATATCATGGATCTCAAAAAGGACAGGGTTCGATACTATCCGCTTTGCAGGCAGTGCGTGGGAAGGGTGATTATATCCGGGTGGGGAGAGGTAAAAGAAGACGAAGGATTCGAGGTAATATAAAATGCCAAGCAGATGGCACAACGTTATCGTAAGTTATGATATTCACGATTCGAAACGTCTGCAGAGGGTCGGGAAGATAATGAAGGACTACGGGGAAAGAGTCCTTTACAGTGTTTTTGAATGCCGCCTGAAAGCGGCGGATTTCGCGGCTATGAAAAAGAGGATCGATGACGAAATAGACCACATGGAAGACAGTGTCCGTTTTTACTTTGTGTGCGACAGGTGCGTCAAGAATGTCGTGGTGTCGGGTGAAGGAAAGGGCTTCCATGAAGAAGAAAAATTCATAGTAGCATAATAAACGAGAAAAAAGTGCAGCGTGGTTTCCGCAGGATTTTTATATATTACCTTGGACGTAGAACATTCCGGGGCACGGAGATTTTAAGCCTGATAATAATGTTCGATAGTGCAGAATCAAGACCGGATGCAATTTTAGCCCGGATAACCATTCAATTGTCCTGTGCAGCATTTCGAAGCGACGATTATCATCAGGGTTCCATCCTAAACTAAAGGTGGCTTAGAAGCAGTCCCAGGAAAATGATTGAAGAGCGGTATCGTTAGGGTGATGGGATAAAAACCACGATACAAAGAAACTGTTCTTCGTGCTCGTCGCGGCTTCTACCAATTGGAATTGTGGTTGTGATATGACATTCTGGCGTAATATCACAACCTTTGGTCCGGCTTTCGAAAGTGATCAGTAACAAAGTAAATTATTTACCCTGATCCCCTACCCTTCTTGGGTTTCTCCTTCCACGGGCTTCTCTTTTTCAAAAAGCTCCCAGAGATCAATTTCCATGCCCAGGGTCACCACCCTGAGGGTCTCGTCCCAGTTAAGGATCTCTGGCACTCCATATTTCCCTTCCTCGAGAACATAGTGCTCTATGTATTCCCTTTCCGGAAACACCAGGATGTATTCCGGGACCCCGAAACGCTCATAGAGGTTCTTTTTCTCTCTTTTGTCTTTCAGCTCAGTGGTTGGAGAAGTTACCTCGACAACCAGGTCAGGAGCTCCCTTGACGGCTTTCTCCCTCACCTTGCTTCTGTCGCACACCACGAACACGTCGGGCTGAACGACATTATGTTCATCAAGGATTACATCGGTTGGAGCACTGAATCCCTGGCATGTTTCATGGCC
>JALXAI010000440.1 GCA_026992215.1 Desulfobacterales bacterium
AGATAAACGAACTGCTCGGCGTGGAAGACAGGGAACTGGTAGCCCTCGTTCCCATAGGATATCCGGATCAATCACCACCTGCTCCGCCAAGAAAGCCCGGCGTGGTAAAATGGATAGACGGGTAAAGCACTGTTACATCCCTACCACTTCCGTCGAGGGTCAGCTTCCTGTAGCGTGGCAACCGGGCAAGTTTAACAAAACAAACCTTGGAGCACAAACACAGGTTCTCGTGACGGGATTGCATTGAATGATGCCGAACGGCACCGCAAGAGGAGTTTTCAGGGGAGAAGATAAGGTCGCGGACTAATTTACCCGGTTGACACGAGAATATTTTCCGGCTATTATCCATTTAAGTTTTTGCTTAAATAAATTGTCGAGATGCCCAGCTTACCATTACAGCTTAAAGCACTGGCCGACGGAACCAGGTTGGAAATTATCAAGATGTTGCTGAACCATGATTTATGTGCAGGGGCAATCGCGAGCAGGCTTGGCATCTCCAGGGCCGCTGTTTCACAGCACATGAAGGTTCTAAGAGAGGCCAACCTTGTAACGGAAGAAAAAAGAGGATACTGGACACACTACGAAGTTGATTGCAGCGAACTCAATAGAGTGGCGGAGGAGCTTTCGTGCCTGGCAGATCAGGGCGCCAGGAGCAAGCATCCATGCTTTCGTTTTATCCGGAACGGGAAATTTATAAACCAGGAAAACTTAGAAAAACGGAGGGTAAAAGAAATGTGTAAATGCTGCTGCGAACATCCTGAAAAACTCAAGGGCAAACCGGAAGACTGTTCACCGGAACAGATCAAAGAGTGCCACGGAGACTCGGGGGATCATCCCTGCGTGAGCAAAAAAGAAGAATAGTTGGCCTGTCTTTAAGGCCTATTCGTTCCTCGCGAGCGAATAGGCCGTTTTTCGGCAAACCTGGGTCAAAGGGTGCTTTTCTGCCGGCCTCCATCGTTCCCGGAAATCCGGTCGGTACCCGGTTATCGCCTCGCTATCCCGTGACATTTCAGCAGGGTTAAAGGAATAATCGATGAGTCTTCCTCTGATTTTACTGATCGTATTCTGTTCGTCTCTTGTTCTAACGATGATCGGACTGGGCGGAGGATTGATATTTTCGCCTCTCTTCGTCCTGTTGAACTTCCCCAAGGACATGGCGGTATCTGCTTCTCTTTTCCTGAACGGAACCGCGGCCATCTCGGCGGCTATAGTCTACATAAAAAAGAAGATGGTAGATTTCTCGGTGGCCCTGCCCCTCATTGTGACCGCGTCCCTGGGAGCACCTCTCGGCGCCCTTGCGACTCACCGGATCAACGTGCGAATATTCCTCACCGTGCTCGCGGGGGTCATTTTCATTGCCGCCATGAGGATGCTGTTCTCCGGTCAGGCAAAAGAAGAAGTGGCAGAAATCGGGAAATGGAGGAAGATATTCGGAGGTTGCCTGATCGGGCTGGCAATAGGCTTTATTTCCGGCATGCTGGGTATAGGAGGAGGCGTTTTCGTGGTTCCTTTACTAATCTACATCCTCAAGGTCCCGACCAAGACGGCTGCAGCCTCTTCCATGTTCATTGTTTGCTTTTCTTCCACGAGCGGATTTATTACGCACGCCGCCATCTCCAACCTTGACTGGAAATTTATTCTCCTGGCAGCGCTTTTTTCTTTCACGGCCGGACAGATCGGTTCCAGGATCATGGCAGAAAAACTCAGGGGGAAAACAATCAGGAGAATGTTCGGGGTGGTTTTACTTCTTTTCTGTGCAAAATTACTTCAGAAGGCTTACATGGGGTAGACAGGAGATACAGGTTCGACAGGCTTGAGATTGCGGGATCCCTGGGTGATCTGGGGACACTTCTCCCGCTGGCACTGGGGATGATTTTTGTAAACAAACTGAACCCGGAGGGCCTGTTTTTCTCAGTCGGGATATTTTACGTACTGTCAGGAGTCTATTTTGGTGTCACTGTTCCGGTGCAGCCCATGAAAGTGATAGGGGCCTATGCCATTGCCACCGGGCTGAGTGCCCAGCAGATTCAGGCTTCAGGGCTTCTTATAGGGCTCTTTCTCCTGCTCATAGGGCTTACCGGTGCTATAACGCTGATAGGCAACTATATTCCGAAGCCGGTGGTTCGCGGAGTACAGCTTTCCACGGGCGCCCTTCTTATGGCGCAGGGTACTAGATTTATTATCGGCACGAGCAAATTCCAGATGCTCCAACACGCGGCCGAGCCATTCCTGTCAGTTCAGTCCGTAGGTCCCGTGCCCGTAGGAATCATTTTAGGCACCATAGGAGGCCTCCTAACCTTTCTTTTTCTTGACAGCAAGAGATTTCCCGCGGGATTGATCCTCGTGGTGGGTGGGGCACTGGTGGGACTGCTTCTCGGCACTTCTCAAACCGTTCACCGCCTTTCCCTTTCCCCGGGATTTCCCGACATCCTTCCCTACGGACTGCCTTCCGGGGCAGATTTTACTTTTGCTCTTCTGGTACTTGTTTTACCTCAGATTCCCATGACCATTGGCAACGCGGTAATCGCCAACGTGGATCTTTCCAGGGAGTATTTCGGTGACAGGTCAAGCAGGGTAACCTACAGGGCATCCTGCATAAGCATGGCACTGGCGAACTTTCTTAGCTTCCTTTTCGGCGGCATGCCACTATGCCATGGAGCCGGCGGCCTGGCTGCGCACTACAGGTTCGGCGCTCGCACTCCCGGATCAAATATAATAATAGGTACAATTTTTGTCATGCTCGCCATTTTCTTCGGGAGGAACTCGCTAACCATCGCTTACCTGATACCCATGTCAGTGCTGGGCGTTTTGCTTTTTTTCGCAGGAGCTCAACTGGCTCTCACCATACTCGACATGCGCGAAAGAAAAGAACTGTTTATTGTCCTGGTGATCCTGGGTATCACTCTCGCGTCAAACCTCGCGGCCGGGTTCCTGGTGGGAATAATAGTGGCCTTTATTCTTTTAAAGTGGGAAAAACTGAGTATTTGAACAAACGGTCCCAAAAATATTCCCATGGTATCTGAAATACCCTTTTTCGCATCCAAATTTTCCTGGGTGGGGTACTGCCGGGCAATTTTGTTAAAACTCCAAAACGAAAGTGCCCTCCCTGGGAGGCATTTCAGCATGGCTTGGCTTCACTGATTTCGGGCTTCGGGTGATTCTGGCACTCGCCGGTGGTTTACTGGTCGGATCACGGCTTTCGTGAGCCGATCAATTGTCCAGTATTTGCCTCATTGCCTTGGAAAGATCTTCAGCCCTGAAAGGTTTCGGTATAAATCCGTCGCATCCCTTTTCCATCAATGTTCGAGCCTGCCCGTCGAGGCTGTACCCGCTTGAAAGCAATACTTTCACATCCGGGTTAATGGAACGAAGAGCATCAAAGGTTTCCTTCCCCCCCAATCCGGGCATGATCATGTCCAGAATCACAAGGTCAATATCGTGCGTGAGCTTTTTGTAGAGCTCTATTCCTTCTTCCCCGCTTGCCGCGGTGAAAACGTAATGCCCCATCCGCTCAAGAAGCTTCTTCCCCACGTGCAAAACCTCTTCTTCGTCATCTATTAGAAGAATCTTCTCCGATCCTTTCAATATTTTTCCATGACGGGTCTTCTTTTCTATAACCTGTTTCCTGGAACGGGGTAGATAAATATCAAAGGTAGACCCTTTCCCCTTTTCGCTGGTGACCTCTATCGCTCCACCATGATTCCTCACGATACCGTAGGCAGACGCAAGCCCCAGGCCCACTCCTCGTTCCTTGTTCCTGGTGGTAAAAAACGGTTCAAAAATCCTTTCCATAACCCCGTCATCCATGCCCACGCCCGTATCCGACACGGAAATCTTCACGTAGTTTCCCGGCTCAACCTTGTAACCCACGGAGTCATCCCTTCCAACGGTGACGTTGGAGGTCTCTATGTACAAATCCCCTCCGCCGGGCATGGCCTGCCAGGCATTTATGTATAGATTCAAAAGCACCTGTTCTATCTGTCCCGGGTCTGCCTCAATCAGCCAGGCGTTCTCCTGATACTTCACATGTATCCTTATTTCTTTCCTGGTACGTGCAAAGA
>JALXAI010000441.1 GCA_026992215.1 Desulfobacterales bacterium
AAACCCACCATCCGCTCTTTTCCGCTCAAAGGGACTTGTTCTTTCCTTCGCCTTCGAGCACTGGACTAACGGGATTAAGATCAAAATTAAGCCACGCTAAAACGTTACATGTCTTAAAGGAAGCATTCTTAGCAAGCATCTTACGATTCGGTACGCCCATAACGCCTGATTATCATCTCAATGATCCCGGTAGTGGATACTCGTGGTGTTAATTTAACCCTTACCACCCTGCCCCCGTAACTCTTAACAAAATCAGCACCTATGATCTTGTCTTCCGCCCAGTCACTGCCTTTCACCAGTATGTCGGGGCGAAGTAGTCTTATAAGGGCTAAGGGATCAGGCTCGGAGAACACTGTAACATAGTCGACAAAATAGAGCGATGAGATTATTTCAGCCCTTGCATTTTCATCAATGATCGGCCTGTTAGCGCCCTTGATTAAATTGACCGATGAATCGCTGTTTAACCCGACGATCAATATATCTCCTAAAGAGCTTGCTTGCTTCAAGTACCGAACGTGTCCCACGTGCAGGATGTCGAAACAGCCATTGGTAAATACGATTTTTTTATCGTGGCTTCTGGCATCCTCGCAGATGTTCGCAAGCCTGTCTCTTGAAAGAATTTTTTCGGCCATGACAATCCTTGAACAGAAAAACCCTACCCCGGGAGGGTAGGGTTTGAGATTGCTCTGAATCAGCCATACCACTAGAGTTCAAGCCAGGAGTCCGAATACAGGGTTTTCCCGAGCAGTACTCTGGCGGTTTTGTAGTATTTTAATTCTTCTTCGTTCAATGAAGCTGGATCAATGTCTTCATCGTTACAAACTTTCATAACAAGTTCTTCGATATCAGGTCTTTCGCCCCATGCAATGCGTTTGAGATCTTCGTCAAAGCAATCTACAATGGCCGACATCATACAGTTGTTTTTTAGCATAATGAGGTAGGTCTGATTTAAAATGGGACGGAGATGTTCGGGGGCACCGTTGGATACGTTGGAAAGCCCACACGTGGACTTGCATCCCGGTGCTATGTCCTGAAACATCTTCATAAACTCGTAACAGGCAATAACCTGGTTTTGTTGCACGTTTACCGGTGTGACGATCGGGTCTATCCACATCCTTTCGTTGGGTATTCCAAGCTCGCTGGCCCGGAACATCAATTCGGCTGCCAGCGCCCCCCTCTCGTTTTCGTCTCGAGGCATTCCTTCGGGTCCCCAGAGTAGCCCAACAAAATCAGCGTCATACTTTTTCGCAATGGGAAGAAGAGCCTCCATTCTGTCCGGGCGAGCCGAAATAGAGTTGATTAATGCTCGGCCCTTGTGCACTTTGAGGCCTGCCTCGATGGCAGCTATGTTGGATGTATCGAGGGCACACGGGAGATCCACCACTTCCTGGACCGTTTTCACGATCCATTCCATGAGTTCTTCGCCAATCCTGCCAGCAGGACCGATATTGAGATCTATGTAGTCCATACCCAGCTCTTTCTCCTTAACGGCCAGCTCCTGTATAGTCTTGGCATCTCTCTCCCGCATGGCCTTGCCATACTTCTTGGTCATTATGTTCATGTTCTCGCCAATTAATATCATCTTTCCCATATTGTCCTCCTCTGTCTCCACAATGCCCTGGGAAACCGCAGCATGTTCTGTTTTGCTCCCTTACCCCTCCTCATGTAATATGCAGATTTGGAGAGCTTATTCCGGTTGCCAGTTTTTCAGGTAAGCCGGTATCTGAGAAGCTTCTCTGGGTCCGATCAGGATTTTCCAATCAGGCAGTTCTTCCTCGAGTTCTCCACTGATAGCTGCTGCGTAGCCAGGAATTATCAGGTTTTTGTGCTTTACCTTATCAGCAATCCCGCACTTGCTGATAAAAGTGCCAACGGATTCACCCGTAAACTTACCGGCAGCCCAGGCAGTCAGAACAGAGAGACCTTCGGTATCTGCCACGCAGAGCCAGCTTGGTACCCTGCTGCCCTCGATTTCGCCGGAAACTATGAAGTATGTGAGAGAAAAGTTGCAGGTTACGAGTACCGGCGAGTTTTCGTCGGGATTTCCGATAGGATAAATACCCTGTTCGGCAGTCATTGGACGCTGTGGATCTGTGTAAATGTTCAGTCTTTCAAGCAGAAGCGGGAATACGCTTTCTGGCTGAAAGTCACTCATCACTATCAACGCCCCGTATTTTGCAACAAACATGGCTGACAGCAATGTTTCATACATCGGGTCGTCAGTCATTTCAGCCGGGAAGACAATGGTGGGAAAACCCAGAGGGCGAAACCTGTCCTGAAGAGCGGCCTTTCTGATGATCACCTGGTCTTCAAAGGCTTTGTAAGGTGTTCGGGAGCCGGTATCGATAACGATATCTTTGAGGCCCATCTCGGTAAGTTTTTCCGTCAACGGGATAACAGACTCATAGCCCCCGGTTCCTTTCACTGCTACGGGGCAACCGCTTTCTTTTGCCAGGTTTCCCATGTCTTCGACATTTTCTTCTGTGGCAGCGTATATCAGGGGTTTTTTATCTTTCACGATTTCCAGAGCAGCTTTCATAACGTCTGGCTTTTCAGACATCAAAATCAGAGAAGCTTCGCATGAGTCCTTCACCTTGTTCACAAGGGCGGTAAACTTGTCGGCATCTCCGCTGGTGTCTTTGAGGGCAAAAAGCTCGGGGCGAAGAATTAAACCGACCCGCTCGTACTGCAACTCCTTGAACCTGGAGATTTTCCCGTCGATCGAGGCTTCATCCTCGTCCGTGGTGACGATTGCGGCAAATCCCGGTGGGTTCACAAAGGTTTTCTCATGCCTGAACATTACAGTTTCGCCACCGATTTTTACCGCGTAGTCTCCAACACCAACAGTCAGCGGCCTGATTGGAGGTGCAGACTCAGCGGCGAGAACTTCTTTCGCTTCGTCGGACACGTAAGGGCATGAATCGAGCTCAGCCTTTCCGGCCGCAAGGTTCATAGCAAACGCAAGACATGTGGGAACTCCACATTCACCGCAGTTTGTTTTCGGAAGTAGTTTGAAAATTTGAATTCCTGTCATTCCCATAGGTATCTCTCCTCATCTGTTTTCTATTCACCATATTAAGACGAGGAAATTGTACCCGCAAGCGGGTACAATTTCCTGTTTATGTATGTCCTAGCCGAGAATTGGTTCCATCTCTAGAGCCGGATGCTTCTTCTCCTGGAGGAATGGCAGGATCTCGTCCTCGGTTACGCCAACATCTTCATCGGCGATTCTGTCCAGAAGATCAGGTATACCTTCCTCTTCGGCTCGCTTGTTAAAGCGCTCCCTGATTTCTTCCTTCAGGCTTTTCGGCATCCAGACCAGTCTCTTGATACCACCGTCACCTTTTATGAATTTTCTCTGGCAGATGTTGTACTTACTGTGACCCACAAAACCGGGTGTTACGTTACCGCCGCCGATGGTTCCTGCCAGAGTGGTGAACTTCATTCCGCATGGAGTCATTCCCTGGTATTCGCGGTTAACGGTCATAACCCCGTTACACATGGGTAGGACAGCGGCCACGCATTCACAGCATCCGCAGGTTGTCATCGGATCATAAACAACGCTGTAGAAGTTGTAGCTCTTAACCGCTCCCCTGGAAGCCTTTTCAACAAATTCGTTTACACCCTTCCAGCATCCGTACCTTTCATCCAGGGTTTCACCCTTTTCGATGGGCTGGTTAGGACCGGTCGGATTAATTTCGTAGGAAGCCTTGCAGTCCATCCAGTTGTAAGCACCGCAAAGTCCTGTTCTTTCGGGACTGATTACGCATACGTGGTTTGGTGCGAAGGACTGACAAAGGGTGCAAGAGTAGTAAATTTCGGTGGTTTCGTCGGTCATTCCCTCGATGCGTTCATCCCTTTGATGGTAAATGGCCCTTGCCTTTTCGAGCAGCTCATTTACCTTGTCCTCTTCCGTGTAAATTGTCACCTGGCACTTGTCAAAAATGGCTCCGAAATCCTGGTGGAACTTCGCGTGGATTATTTTTCCGATGTGTTCGAGGGTAAAGCCCTTTTCAACCGCAGCCTTGGAGATCCTGTACCAGGCGA
>JALXAI010000442.1 GCA_026992215.1 Desulfobacterales bacterium
CTCCATATTCCAACCGTGCTGACCATTCTCGATGCCGTGATAGTTTTAAGGACCGAAAAGCAGATGGAACGCGAAATTAAAAAGGTTGCCGGAAGCAAGGTGTCCGACATATGCACCCGGAACGTGGTAACGGTTAAAGAAGATACACCGGTTGACGAAATTGCCACGATCATGTCTACCAGGAGAATTCATTCCATTCCCGTGATGGATGGTGATAAATTGGTGGGAATAGTTGGTAAAAGCGATATATTGAGAGCACTTTCCAGGGATCTTTTCTTCGCGCCGCAGCCGGAACCACATGACTAAAGACAGAACTTTCAGAAAAGTCAGTATATTCACCGGCAGTCCGGAAAAAACATTCAAACTTGGACAAATTCTGGGGGGAATCCTCGAAAACGGTGACAACCTGGCCCTTTTTGGCACCCTCGGAAGCGGTAAAACGCTGCTTACCCAGGGCATAGCCCGCGGGCTGAATGTGCCGGAAAATGTTTACGTAACAAGCCCTACTTTTACCCTGGTAAACGAATACCCTGGACGCGTTCCGGTGTATCACGTAGACCTTTACCGGATAAGCGAAGAAGACGAGCTCGTGGAACTCGGCCTGGATGAACTGATGGGAGAACACGGGATAGCCATAATTGAATGGGCGGAAAAACTACCCGAAACATATCTTCGAAACTGCAACATAAAGATAGAGCTAATAATCCAAGGCGCAGAAAAAAGAAAAATTTCAATAGAATCAACTGATAAAGAAATAGGAAGCATCTTATCCGATTTCAGTGACCTTTCAAACGTAGGCCCCGTGAAGTCATGAAAGCCTGCAAGCGCGAAAAGTTACCCGTAAAAGAACTTAAGAACATAGTAGGCAGTGAATACCTGCAAACAGCCAGGGAAGATCTCGTATGCTACGGATACGATGCTTCCGGCATCGAGTCTTTACCTGAAGCGGTAGTTTTCCCGGGAACGGCGGCAGAAATTTCCGGGATCGTAAAACTGGCTAACAGGTACAGGTTTCCCGTTTTCCCCAGGGGTGCGGGCTCCGGAAACGTGGGAGGAGCCGTTCCGCTGGGGGGTGGCGTGGTGATTTCGCTGAACAGGTTTGACAGGGTAATAGAAATAAACACCGAAGACCTGTTTGCCGTGGTTGAGCCCGGCGTGGTAACGGGAAAATTCCAGGAAATCGTCGAAAAAGAAGGACTTTTTTATCCCCCTGACCCCGCCAGCTCAAATTTCTGTACGATAGGAGGAAACGTTGCCACGGGAGCCGGGGGACCAAGAGCGGTCAAGTATGGTGTAACCTACAACTATGTGCTTGGGCTCGAAGTTGTACTACCAACGGGGGAAATCATAACAACCGGCAGGAAAACAGAAAAAGGTGTTGTGGGCTATGATCTCACGAGCCTTTTTGTCGGCTCCGAGGGCACGCTGGGAATAATTACGAAAATAGTGTTGAGGCTGCTGCCCCTTCCGGATCAAAGGGCAACGCTTCTCGTGGTATTTGACAGCATACATCGATGCGTTAAAACTGTAAGTGAAATCCTGAGAAACAAAACGCTCCCCTCTGCTATTGAATTTATTGATAAGAATTCCATCGAAGCTGTGGAAAATCGTTTTGACCTTGGTCTGGGGAAAAACGTCGAGTCTGTCCTGCTGATCGAGGTTGATGGGGACACCGAAATAGTTGATCTCATGACACGTCGACTCTCAGACCTGTGCAAGAAGCACGGCGCCCAGGGTGTTGATATTGCTACCGATAACGAAGCACAGGAAAAGTTGTGGCGCGTAAGAAAAGCAATAGCCCCTGCACTTCTCAGCCTAAAGCCGGCTAAGATTAACGAAGATGTTTGCGTACCCAGAAGCAAGATCCCTGATCTCATCGCCGCCCTCGACAGGTTATCGGAAAAATATTCCGTTCCCGTGGCAAGTTTTGGCCATGCAGGAGATGGAAATATTCATGTAAACTTTTTACTGGACAGGAATAACACGGATGAACTGGTCAGGGCAGAACTGGCAACCCGAGAGCTTTTCGACCATGTTTTAAGGCTTGGAGGCACAATTTCCGGTGAACATGGCATAGGGATTGCTAAATCTCCATTTGTAGGCAAGGAACTTGGCGATACCGAAGTTGAAACCATGAAGCGTATAAAACGGGCGCTCGATCCCCGAAAAATCATGAATCCGGGCAAAATATTCGAATCCAACAGTTCCTTTTTCAGGAGAAAGAAGATTCTCCACGATCGGTCAGGAGCGAGGTTATAATTATGTCAGGTAAGGTACAAAGGCTGGATCTGCTGGAAGGTATACTTGAGAGAATAGAGCTGCCGGTTCTCCTGCTCGATGAGAACCAGAGAATCCTTTACGCAAACAGCGACTTTCTGAAATACTTCGGCAAAGATCAGGTATCAACCGAGGGAAAACATATCGAAGACATAGTGCTGCTTGAAGAAATAAGCAGGATATTCGCTTTTGAAGATACCGGTCCGCCCTTTGACGAACTTCTGATAACGTGCAAGTCCGGCCCCTCAGAGAAGGAATTTTTCTTCTCAGGCCAGCGCTTCCCCCTGCCCGACGGGAAAAACGGTCTCTTGATTATCGCAAGGGATGTCACCATAAGAAGAAAACTGGAAAGAAGGTTGCAGGAGTCAGAAAAAAAATACCGCGAAATGGTCGATAATTCCAGTGATGCCATATTCATTATAAGCAATGACGGGAAATTTGCGGAAAGCAACAAGAAAGCAACAGAGCTCTATTCGTACACCGAAGAAGAATTCATGACCATGACCTTTGCCGACTTGCTTGCAACCAGCGCGGACCCTGATCTGGTCATGGCACAATTGAAAGATATAGCCGAGAGCAAAGAAAACAGGTTCCTGGAACAGATACACAGGACGAAAGACGGAAAGGAGATTGTTGTCGAGGTTTCCGCCACCAGGATGCCCGCCTCGGATGGGGCAATACTTCTGGTGGTTCGTGACCTTTTCTTCAGGAAACAAATGGAACAGCAGTTATTGAAGGCGGAAAAGTTATCAACTCTCAGTGCCGCACTATCGACGCTTCGCCACGAGATTAACAATCCCTTAACGGTAATCATGGGCGAATCGCAGTTGTTGATGATCGAAGATAAAGATTTGCCCGAGAAGGTGATAGAGAGAATAAGGAACATCCACCAGATGGGGCAGAGGATTTCAAATGCATTAATGAAACTGAGTTACTTCGTCAAGGGAGAAAAGGACGATACCATAGAACTTGCAGGGGTCAGGATGTTTAAAATAGATGATGAATAACCGGCAGACCGTCGGTTGCGTTAACTGCTTATGAGAGTTTCCTTATCCTGATCGGCCTTTTTACCACTCCCTTAGCTTTGAGTACCTTGAGAAGGTTTTTCAACGAGGATTTTGCAAGAAGAGCGTCTTCCTTGGATGAAAAATACGAATTCATACCCTCGATTTCGGGATACACTTCACTTACGAGTTCCCAGTGATTCGGGGCAAGCTTGGCCTCGAGAACATAGAGAGCGTCCTGTTTTTCCACCGCCACAAGGCATATGTTTTCGAGTTTTTTCTCAACTTCCTTTATTTCCGCCAGTTGATCGTCCGTAAGCTTGGCTATTCTGATTCTCTTCTTATCCATACCGCCCCCGTATTCTACTCGTTTGAAACACATCTAAAGGATTTACCCCGAAAATGTCAACACGAAATACCGGGCTTGCGACGAAGACCCGTTACTGCGCGGTGAGGCGGCAGTGATGCTAACAGCCTGATTCACGGTTCTTTAGAGGAGGAATCAAGACTTCGCAAGGAAAAGTACCGTAAAGCTCACTTGATCATATTTTCTTCCTGGTCGTCACGGTCTACCACCGCTTTACGAATTCGGAGGCAGCGTTTCTCCCTGATACCCGTCCCTGCTCCAGGAGAACTTTTTCTCTCTTTTACCGTAGTAGTCGCAATATTCACGAAGAGCACATTCGTCACAGAGGGGGTTTCTGGCCTTGCACACTGCCCTTCCATGATATATCATCTGGTGAGAAAATTTCGTCCACCTTTCCC